>JAEOST010000124.1 GCA_016840245.1 Candidatus Thorarchaeota archaeon | reverse complement strand
TGTGAGTGAGACTGAGAACTTCGATATCATCGTTGTTGGAGCTGGTGTATTGGGGGTTGCAACTGCGTATTACATGCAGAAGAATAACCCTGACAAGACAATCTTACTTCTTGATAGGTATCTTGCAGCAGGTCAGGCCAATACTGCAATGAGTGCTGCTGCAGTGAGGAACATGTTTGCATCCTCGACGAATCAAGTTCTTACAGACACATCAATCAAGTACTTCGAGCAGGTCCAGGAACAAGGCCACGACCTCTTCTTTGAGAAATGTGGATATCTATGGCTGCTAAGTGACACTCAATTCAACAGTGACAGCGTCCAGATGTGGATGAAACGAATGGAAAAATCTGGTATCAGCTACAGGGTCTATGACAAGCAACAGCTGAAGGAAATGATCCCAGGTCTCAATGTTGATTTTGCTAATGACGAAGAGGCCGAACTGATGAACCTCAAGGAGGTAAGCTACGGTCTCTTTGGAGCGGATTGCGGCGTTCTAGATCCAACTCGATTAGTGGAATACTATTTGGAGGAGTTCAAAAAGATCAGCAGTATCAAACCCCGATTCGGAGTGAATGTTACGAACCTCATTCTTGAAGCTGATCCCAAACTCGAACTACCCGGTGAGCCATACGTCTGGCAGTTGAAGCGCATCAATGGTGTAAAGACTGAGGATGGAAAGGAGCTCAGAGCAGAAATAGTCGTATTAGCTACAGGTGCATGGGCAAATGAGCTTCTAGACCCAATTGGATTAAACAGTCAAACTAAGTCTAAAAAACGTCACATATTCATAATCCATGGACATGATAAACCGGATCTCATAGAACTTCTTGACACAAAAGGATTCAGTGACCTCAACTGTATCCCCTTCACGATTCTTCCATCTGCAGGTGTATACTTCAGACCTCAACTTCAAGAGAAGGGATTCTGGATAGGCTGCGGTGATAAGGTTGGTCGAGAATACAAGTACGTACAGACTGATGATGATCTTGTCCCAGAGAGCGCATATTACGAGACCAGCATGTATCCAGTCCTCTCCAAGTATTTCCCAGCCTTTACTGATACACGTCCAGTGAATAGTTGGGCTGGAGGATATTGTTATGCTCCTGATGCCATTCCGTTCGTGTATGAAGAGTGCGGAGTCTTAGTGGTCAATGGAGCAAGTGGTTCAGGTATCATGAAGGCAGATGCGATGGCAAGGATCGCGGATGCTCTTTATCGTGGTGAAGAAGAAGCCGAGTTATTTGGTGGAAAGAAGGTCTCTACGAAGATGCTCAGCATCAAGGACCGAGATGTTGAAGTCGAGAGTGTTGTAATCTAGTTAATTTCAAACTCAGGCAATGTCTTACACACGGCTATAGGTAAAGCGTCCAATTGCATTGTTGGCTTTTGTAGACACACCTAAATGTGTCAAGGCCCATTTAACAAACGGAGGTGAAACCAGTGAGCAGTGAAGACCTAGAAACAGGCACTTTTACTATCATGGCACTTGAAAGCGGAATACGATATGAAGACTTGGACGAAACACCAGATGAACCCCTGCTCATTGAGATTGTTGGTTTCAAACCGCGAGACCTTAGTAGAATCTCACAGAAGTTTGAGATCGACCTTGAGGATCTACAAGACCTCCTAGACCTTGATGAGAGACCCCGTCTACAAGTCGAAGACAAGTTTACTATGATTGTTCTAAGAGTTCCTGTAAATCTTGAGGTTATGGACCGTGAATACTCAACATTTCCATTAGGTGTTTTCACAAATGGTCGTGATGTTTTTATCCTCCAGCATGAATTGATGCCACTCCGTCGTAAGAGGCTTTGGCGTAGAGTAAGACATGCAACTACTGCAGCTGAGACAATATACCGATTGTGGGATACCCTGATTATGTCATTTGAACATACACTGGATCACATCGAAGCGACAATCAACAAGACTGAAGATCGTATTATGGCTGATATCTATCCATCACAATTGGAGTATTTCTTCCAGCTCTCACGCGATGCAATATTCTTAGAAACAGGACTAAAGTCCAACATGAAAGTGCTGCGTAGATTGATTCGAGTCCAACGAATTGGTAAGATGATACTTGATACAGATAGACTTGAAGAGCTTGAGGTAGACCTTCAACAGCAACTCGAGTTGAGCTATATCTATCGAGAGCTTATTCAGAATGCTATGAATGCCTACGATACAATTGTCGGTCACAATCTGAACAAGGTCATCAAGACACTCACTTCGATTTCCCTTCTCGTCAGTGTTCCTACATTGATAGCCAGTCTCTATGGGATGAATGTTGGACTCCCATTTGTTGATACTCCAAATGATCCCTTGGCATTCGGATTCATCCTCTTGATGAGTCTCCTGATCACAACACCCCTTCTAATCCTACTGAGATACAAGAATCTTGTATGAATATCTTCTACTTTGCCTTGGCGAGAATCCAGAAATGAGTCTCTCCTCCAGATTCAACAGGC
>JAEOST010000123.1 GCA_016840245.1 Candidatus Thorarchaeota archaeon | reverse complement strand
TTCTATATCACGACTCATATTCAACATTGCCCGAAACGCAATCGATCACTACTGCATTATGTCCCGGTTTCAGGATTCTTATTTCGTAGTTGTGTTCTTCCTCATCGTACTTCTTTTTGAATTCCACAATAGCATCGTTCTCATTTGTTACGATAATCTCAATCCTCCGATTATCTTTCTTTGCAGCATTAAGAATCCAAGTGAGTGTTTCATAATTAGGATGGTCGTCACTCCCGGAGATTACATATTGATATGCAGAAATCTTTTCAAAAAATTCCGGTGTTACGTTGGCCTTACTCCCATGATGCGGCACCTTCATTATATCAACCATAGGATGCTCATTCTTTAACAATTCCTGGATCTCCAATCCTTTCTCAATATCCTCACTTTGACCATCCCCAGTAAACAGGATAGTTTTCTTCTCTGCCTCAGCTAGAAACATTATACTGCTCAGATTCGCAGGTGTTTCAAGTATTGATGGACGACCAGATGTCTTCTTATCCCATTCACTTTTCATTTTATCCAAATTCTCTTGAGTAGGTCCTAGAATGTGAAGTGTAAGATTTTCTATTTTCACTTTAGTGCCTTTTACAACCTTAATCAGATCACCATTGAAATCACTGTTGATGGGTATTCCAATTCTGTCAGCACGCTCAGCTAGGTCAACACCCTCCCTAATCGACACCACAAGATCCGATGATATATCACCTACTAGGGAAATCAGATCGTCTGGTGCTGAATCTACAGAACTGTCTGAATCACTCTGACTGAAGGAGTTGTGCCATAAACCTTCAACCTCAATCGGATCGTTCGGTGTTCCATCTTCTAACTCTTTCATTAACTTCAATTGAGCTCTAATGTGGTCTCCATCCACATGTGTTAGGATCATACGATGAAGATTCCCACCATTATTCTTTATTCTACTGAGCTCTTTCTTAAGATGCGTATATGCCTTGGTCGGACCACCATCTATTAGAATAAACATTGGTGTTTCATTTCCAAATTCAAGAATGAGTCCATCTCCATACTCTGCTTGGATAACCCGTAGTTTGTACATTGCATTCTCTCCCTTGTTAAGATTGTGAGCCACAATCTCTTACGATACTCCTCAGGCACATGTATTGTATAATAGGTGATTAAAATATTTTATGAAATTCATCGCTTTTCAAAAAGTGAGTGCTATCCTTATCGAAGTCGTCGTTTGAAAAGGAATGATCCAAGAAGAACAGGTCCGAACCCAAGAATCACAAATACAACAACTATGTTTACACGTGGATTGGAATCAAGACCATCCGAAGCAAAGTCAAGATCAGAATCATACTTCAACGGATCAAGTCCTTCCATGATCTCTAGCCGGTCACTGATTCCATCATCATCTGTATCAAAATCGAGCGCATCAGTTCCATAGATTGCCTCTTCAGGATCGAGGAGGCCATCGTGGTCTCCATCTATGTGTTTGGGGTTGGATTTGAACAGATACTCCTCCAGATTTGTCAGATTATCACCATCGAGGTCTAAGTATGAGTCGTTAGTAAGTGGATCAGTGCGAAATCTCACTTCCCAACCATCAGATACTTTGTCAGCATCTGAATCGTTCAATAATGGGTGAGTTCCTACTCTAGTCTCACGTAGACTTGACAAATCATCCTCATCTGGATCTTCGTAGGCGTCATCTCGCAGTGGGTCCAAACCATACATGGTTTCAATACCATCAAGGATTTTGTCTCTGTCCGTGTCCCTGACGAAAATATCCGTCCCATAGATCGTTTCCTCTTCATCGCTGAGATAGTCCGAATCCCAATCTAGAGCTGGAATGGGATCAAGCCAAGCGTAGTCCTCTGCATCAATGATATGATTTCCATCAGAATCTGAAGCATAGATGAGATTAACAACGACGGATATGGGCTCATTTTCCGGATTATTCAGTTCAATGGCAATCTGACCTAAGTCATTGATTTCACAGGTCTCACTGAAGTTGTGGGTAATCAGTGTCCAATACAAAAGATGGGTCTCATTGTATACACGCAGTTCGAGTGGTTTTGAACCATTCACTCTACCACTAATCGTGACAGTCTGAGTGAGTGATAGAGCTGTTTTTAGATGAACAGATGTGTTTGATGCAACGACAGTTTCCAGTCTATGAGTAGTGTTATGTCCATTGCCTTTCATTCCTAGATAAACAACTGTAGCAGCTGCAGCTCTACCAACTAACAGAGCTTGTTCTTCATTATAGTACTCCGATGTTTGATCATCGATTGTTGCATTTCCCCAATCGACTTCTTGACCTCCAAAAATGTTGATAGCTGGTAGACCCAGGTCCCAGAATGGTTTGTGGTCTTCCATTCGATGATGGTTCACAACTGTTGTCGCAA
This sequence comes from Candidatus Thorarchaeota archaeon, assembly GCA_016840245.1. Next base: position 2,839 of record JAEOST010000123.1, on the reverse strand, counting down.
TATTCTGACCTGAACGTTGCATGAATGAAAGAAATACATCTGCAAGATATTCTGAGAACTGATAGCTAGGAGATGTACGCATCTTGTGTTCAATATGGATTCTGTCTTCTTCGGGCTGTTCATCATCATAGAAGGTGAGTTGATCAAAGTTCAGATATCCAACAACCTCCACTCCCTGATCGACGAGTATTTCAGATACCTGCTTTGCTCCAAGAAGTAACGGTATGGGGATAAATTCGTCTTCTATGAGCATATTCCCTGCCAGAAAGCAGTAATAGATGTCCACTGGCAATCTGTATTGTGACAGAGCCTCAGCAATCATCATCAGAACGCTACATCCAGCTGTATTATGAAGAATCTCAAAACCTTGGTCGAGTGTATCTATATGGGCCCCCAGAATAAGAGCACGGTTGTCAGAACCATATCCCTCCTGAATGGCAACGAGTGAGTTATCCCGTCCCCATAGAGAGTTCGGGATGGATAATTCGTCGAGCTCTTCCATCAGGAAGTCGATAGCATCCTCATACCCTGTGGACTCTTGGGGTCTGGGGCCGTAGACAAGCAATCTATTCAGGATTCTACTATATACTGCTGAATCACAAATCTCCCCTGCGACATCCCACCAATTTAATTTGTTGAAGCGATGTGGTTTAATTACACGCTCGGGTTCAAGTTCAGATTCATCGCCAGAATCCATGGAATGCCAGAGAACGATTCCCGCTAATGAGATGAAAATAATAAGAATCAAAGCAGCAGGTCTTCGCTTATCCATATACATTCCTCTGAATACATCAGGATAGAATCAATGGATGAAATAAGAGTGTTGAATGGAGCTACTATTCTAGCCTAATTGCAATCACTGAAATGACTCCATAGCTGAATTCAACAATTCGAATCTACAGAAAAATCAATTCTAATCCCAATATACTTCATATTTTGATTCATTTGTGCACTCTGGATAACCACATTTCATGGTCTCATCTGTATCAGTTTCTTCATCTCTAGAGGCCTCACACCAACCTATCTCACATTTTGGATATTTCTTTTTGATATACAACTTAGCCTCTTCAAAATGCTCTTCACAGAACATGTCCCAACCACTATCGTCCGTCATCTGCTGATTCGCCTTTTTCTAACCGATCTTCACTAGTATCCATCCACACTTTAATTATTTCTATTGAAAGTTCTTCAACAATGGTATCCGATAGGTGAGAAGACCTCACGTACTTCTTAGAGAACTCAGAACTCGATGAGGTTTAGAATATACCACGGCACATATGAGAAGGATGGACACGAGGCCAGCAAGTAGAAATTTGTTGAATCCCTCTCCAACCAATTGATGTATATTCATTGTTGCGATTTTAATCCATTTGTAATAACTCGTTTCTGATAACTAAAGATGGCATAAAATACTATGATACTTCCACAACCTATTCCAGCAATGGCAGCAAAAACCAATGTCCAATTGGTATCTAATGGAGTTCCAGTACTACTCGTACTAATGGGAACTGTCTGAGATGAGGATGTTGTACTTGTCAAGGTTGTTATAGATACTGTGCTTGTCATGTAGGGTGATGTAGTACTTCCTGAGGTTGTATTTGAGTAGACAGGATTAGGAAAGTGATCTATGCTACCAGCAGTTCCAGGGATTGTATAGGGGTTAGTGCTTTTATAACTCGCCCAGTAATTTCCTCGAGAGAGCCCATCATCCCAGAGATTCGAATGACCATTATCCTCAGCGGACATCAGGTAATTTCCATAGACGATATTATTGGTTCCAGAGTCCAATCTAAAATATTCTGATATATTGTTGTCTATGATTGAGCAATGGTGAGACTTGTAAAGGATGACGCCTTCATTAGACTGTCTATATATCACATTTCCAATGGCACGGGTGTAGTTTGTATTGAACAAACCAATTCCGTCATTTGAGTTATCATGGATATGGTTGTTAGAGATTGTGTAGTTTGTACAACTCAACAATGATAAGCCATTTCCGTTTTGAAAAACATGATTTCCATCGACTAAACCAAATTCAGAGTGTTGAATGTCAACTCCACCATTAAGACCGTTACAGACCACATTGTCTACGAATTCAAACTCAATAATATTGTTTACGAAAACCGGAACCCACTCAGATGTATTATTGAAGACACAAGCCCTAATAGACAGGTTGGTGGATTGAGAAAACACAGCGACATGCCAGTCACCACTAAAAAAGTTGTCATTTTCAAGTTCAACAGCCACTAAATATGATCCAAAAAAAGGCAGAAGGCAAAAAGAGTAATTATTCCTAGAGTGAGTGCAATTTTCAGATGATGTTAAAGCAAGACCATAATCGGATTCAGTCACTTGGTTTCCACGAAACAATGAGTGAACTAACCCATCACATATGATTCCACCAGTTCTATTAAGCACATTATCAGATATTACTGCATATTCTGAATTGCGAATTAATAGGCCCTCTGGCCAAACAGTAGACCTTGTGTAATCATATTGTGACTCTGCTATGTCATTGAACTGAACAGAACATCGATCTGTGTGTGTAATGATGATTCCAGGACCGCTCTGGTTAATAATTAAGTTGTGTGAGAGCAAGCAATCCGAAACCTCTATCATAGTAATAGCAAAAATAGTACAACTCTGGAATGTGTTGTGAGAAATATTACACATGATTGAGAAACCAATCTGAATAGTCGCAGCTGTCTGAAAAGCTGTATTTGAATTGATTCCAATCCTACTACAGTCAGCAACGATTATTTGACCAATGTCATGTGACGTAATTGATTCATCTACCTGCTGACGTAGATATATAATGTACTTACCATCAAGTGTGTTA
>JAEOST010000122.1 GCA_016840245.1 Candidatus Thorarchaeota archaeon | reverse complement strand
GCTTTTTCACTCGTCGGCGAATGGTGACTTCAGTTCTACCTACAGTTTCTGCAATCTCACTGTAGGACCGTCTACCATCGTTCTGAAGCATCGATATGATCTGAGAGTCAATAGGGTCTAATCGCATGGTCATAGCCTCTTTTTCATGGCGTAGTATGAACCGCGTCGAGTGTTCGATATCGTACATATATATTAGCTGTTGTGTGCGAACTCGTAAGACATCTGTTTGATAAAGTACAGTGTTCAACATATTTTGATATCAGAGTACACGAAGCTCTTCCTTGATTATCACGTCTTCGCGGGGTGACATGATGGCATCGAGCTCTATGTGGTCGATCAATGATTTAGCATTTCGAATCTTTTCTTCCAGAAGTTCCTGTATCTGGAAGATTCCAGACGCGTTGTTCATAGTCACCTCGATTCGTACTGTCTTCAAATCGCCTTTTCGAATTCTGACATTTTCGATTGCACGAGCACTGGTACTGTGTATATTGACGCTTCCAGCCTCAAATGGGATTCTTGCTCGACCCTTTGTCATGTCCAGTGCATCAGCAACACCTACTACACCAGCCTCTACTGTGAATGGTTTTGCTACTTTGTCATGACAATAAATCGCATGTAGAATGTGATTTCTGATGTGAACTTGTTTGTGTATGTCTTTTGGATAGACCTTGGTAAGAACTCGGTCGATAATTGGTCTGGCTAACACTACTGAGAACTCGTCGTGATTGGTACGGCCAACTACCATACCGATGTCATGCAGATAGCATCCAAGCATAACAGCAAGTTCTGAGTCTTGGGCATCACCAGTTTCTTCCTGGACTATTGTTGGTTGAAGTCCTTTGATCAATTGCCTAAAGAGACGAATTCCATTCATTGTTACAATCAATGAGTGCGTATGACCGTGGTCTGAATATCCCATCCGGTCAATTGCCATGCGATTACTGTCTTCTAACATGGTTTGGACTTCAATGTCATTCTCTAGTTCTTCAAATGCAATCTGACAGAGTTTGTTCGTCTTGAACATTCTACGTACTCTGTCTTTGAGTGTGCTTCGTTGTTTTGGGCTCTTTTTCATTTCTTTATGCCCCTTCTTTCATTTTCTCTGTTCAATTCTGACTATTGCTAATTCAGTAATAAATGAGATACTGCTTGCAACTCAAATTCAGTAGGTGTGTATTGGTTTCCCCTCAACCTACTCAATAACTGACGAGCTTGTTCAGATTCTTTCTTTTCTTAATATTGTTGACATGCCATTCAATATGAACTAATTGAATACGGCAGGTCTGTGTTGGACCTGAAGTCGTTGTATCTGATTCTATGCAAGTTGAAAGTCAGTCTTACAGATTTCACCTGTCTTAAGGTCAATCTTGCTTAGTTGAGGTGTCTTGCCTGAAACCAAGCCAATTGCACCTCTGACGAGACCACCCACAGGGCATGAAGTATGTCCTTCAAGATCATAGCCACCAACGCGTCGAGGGCAAATCAAGCAGTTCTGGACAACAACGTGAGCGATGTCACCCTCCATCTCAATCGAGAGATCTTCTGCAATTTGGACTTCCTCCAATAATTTTTCCAGCACTTCTTCAGCAGAAGATGTGGGGGTGATTACTTTCTGAGCAAGCAGCTCTTTTGCAATCTCTTGACCCATCCATGTTGAGAGAACATCCATAGCACCCTGTGGTCCAAAATCGGGATTCAAAATTGCATCACGGGCGTAGACCAAACCAGCACCAAGGCCAATTGCCATCTTGTTCAAATAATTACGCGCGGGGTCTTTCTTCCTTCTAAACCTGAAAAAGCTCATGTAATTTTCTCATTAAGCTCGTTTTATTAACCCATCTTCGACATATCTTTCGCATACAGACTCTATTTGCTTGAGGTCAATCTTATCGCCCAACGCTTTTTCTAGGAAAGCAACATTCTGTCTAATCTTGCTGAGACAAATGAGACCTGCCTCGCATATTGTTTTGAGTATAGTCTTGTCAAGGACAAACGACGTCGCTTCTCTCTCTTTCACTTCGTCATACCCATATAGAGCTTGAAAACAAGGTTCTCCCATTTGTTCGGATATACTTTCGGAAACATCGGAATCTGATACAAAAGATTCTGATCGAGTCCCTTCCATTTGAAAGCTGTCAGAGCTCTCTACTCCACGAATTCTGCGATTCTTGTCAACATATACAATGATGGCATGCGTTGGGTCACCATGGGCAAGCATCACTTTGAGAATCCCACTCGGTTGTTCGTTTAGTTTCTCCTGAGAGACCTCGAACTCTATTGGTTTGTCACAGATATCACAATGCACGCGAATCTTGTTGGCTTCCAAGACACCTATCTCCCTTACTTTGAATATTGATTCAATAGCCTCAATATTAACATTCTTGGTAACAAAGAGTCGCTCTAGTGTTCAGAAATCATGACTTTGAGTTTTTCAGTCAGTTTATCGAAATTCTCTCCAGTCTTTGAACTGACCATAAGGAAATCCATGTCATATTCATCAGCTAACTCCTGTATATCTGTACAGTCGATGGCAGATCCCATATCCAGTTTCGTACCCACCAGTAACTTGTTCCCATTTGGGACTCCGACAAGTAGTTCCATCCATTCACGGATCTTCATGAGAGACATAAATGAGTTGCAGTCAAACACAATCAGTGCAGCCCTTGCGCCTATGATGAGGGACCCTTGAAAGAAGCGAAACTGTTTCTGTCCTCCAAAATCAAAGCACGCAACCTTGATGGCCTCTGAGTCACTCTGGGTTGTTATTGTCCATGACTCTACATCGAACCCTATTGTCATGGTCTTATCAACAAATGTTCCTGTGGCAAGACGGGATATGAGTGTACTCTTGCCAACACCTCCGTCTCCTACAACTGCCAATTTCACCAATTTCTTCGCAGTTGTTGCAGTCACTAGTTAGCATCCTCAAATACGGCGGTTGTGTCGGTTTCTGATGGATTGTTTATTAATCTATTATGTTCAAATTATTGGAAAAATTGGTTACAAATTGTAATCGTCAGAGTCTGATAGGGTTGGGACCAATCTCTCGAATCTCATCTGCAAAGTCATTGATCTCTTTCGCAAACAAGTCACCCTCTGCAGCACTCACAAAGACCATTTTCACTCTGTCTTCATTCAGACCAAGTTGACCAACGAGCTTTCTAGCAAAACGGACCCTTCTCTCTGCTCCCAAATTCCCTGTCTTATACGCACAGTCTCCAGGGTGACATCCCACAATAAGGACTCCATCTGCACCTTCCTGTAGTGCTTTGAGGATGAAGTTGATGTCAAGTCTCGCGGTGCATGGCATCCTGATGATTCTACTCGTGATGTCGTACTGTAGCTTCATCGTACCCGCTAAATCCGATGCCGCGTACATACACTGCATGCAGCCAAAGACGATGATGTTCATATCTTTAGGAGGCATTATCGTAAACCATCCGAGAGCGTGATTGTTGCAGAATTCAGGCCAGCATATAATCTTTCATGTCAGTCTCAAAGAAGTTTGATTGCTGTATCAATCTGTAGGAAACCATTTAGTGAGGTAATTTGTCCCCTTTTATCCACAGGATGTAGTATATCTTGGCAATAAACGAACATCTACAGCGACAGATATTATTTCTCGCAGAGATTGATGAGCTTAAGCAGATTCTAAGACAGACTGTTCTCCTCAAGGATCTCAGACAAGAAAATGATGCGGAGCATTCTTGGCATCTTGCAATGATGGTGATTCTACTCTCCGAATACTCGAATGATATCAAGCTTGATGTACTTCGCACTGTCAAGATGGTGCTGATTCATGATATTGTAGAGATTGATGCTGGGGACACATTCTGTTATGACGTTCATGATCGAGAACAAAAGGTAGTGAAAGAGAGGGAAGCCGCTAATCGGATATTTAGGATGTTGCCCGGCAACCAAGCTGATGAATTCATACTATTATGGGAAGAGTTTGAAGAGATGAAAACCCCTGAGGCTCGTTTTGCAGCGGCTGTGGATCGTCTGCAACCACTACTTCTCAACTTCAATACAAGAGGCCACGCATGGAGGAAACATGGCGTCACGAGAAGTCAAGTGATTGAGCGAAATATGCACATGGAGAAAGGGTCTGTTGAGCTTTGGGACTTTGCGAAACAACTGATTGATGATTCTGTCAGAAAGGGATACCTGCTTGATGGTTGATACAGAATTCGAAATGCGTATAACCCTTGATTGAGAAGAATGCACAGGAGTGGTTTCCTTTTGAGTCAAGAACAGGACGTCGACCGAATCAAACAAGTTGCTATGGAATTTGACAATGCAATCGAGTCAAAGAACATCGATCATATGGTTTCATTCTTTGCAGATGACTGTGAGATAGAACTGATGGGCATATCGCTCGCGGGAAAGGACGGAGCTAGAAAATGGCTAGAGTGGTTATTTGGCACCCTTGTTGAGGTCAAATTCAAACCAGTCATCATAATGGTTGAGGGAAACGTATTCTTTGAGGAATTCATTCTTGTCGGAACTCTACCTAATGGTAAGACTGTAGAGTCCAAGCAGTCTGAAGTCTTGGTGTATGAGAATTACAAAATCAAGAGCTTGCGGGTGTACTTCGACAGACTTGATTTTGCAGATGTTGTTGCAGAGGACTTCATCTCTAGAAAGATAGTCAAGACACTGATTTCTCGCTCTCTGAAGGGGCTTGTTTGAGATGTGGGTTCTT
>JAEOST010000121.1 GCA_016840245.1 Candidatus Thorarchaeota archaeon | reverse complement strand
TGAGGTCACTTACTGGAATCCAATCAGCGTGATTGAACTCGATGACCAAGACTATGATGGAGAAGTCGAGATAATCATTGGTCATACTTATGGTTTCGATATGTGGGAGCATGTAGCAGGAGCAGACAACACCTACCAGAAAGTAGAGTATGTCACTGCATCACCTAACTATCCCAATGTCCCATTACAGAGTACCTGGACCAGTGGTGACACTTTCGCATTCTATAATAGAAGTAGGAAGTGTCTCACGCAGATTAGGCATCCAGATCATGATGACATTCAGGTTATGATGTTTGAGCACAACGACGGAGGATATGCAGAAATCTGGAGAAAGCGATATAATATGACCACTGGTCAGTGGGCGGTAATGGGAGATGTGACACTACCATATCCACAATCTACTACCATTGACCAAGAATCAGAACCTCATGCATCATCTTGGGGTGACAGGATGTACATCACTTGGAATGGAAGAGCCACCAATGAATCGAACTATATCTTTGTGACCTACTTTGACTATGAAACATTCACATGGGGTCCTGGTGTTGCAGTCGATCTTGGATTTATATTGGGATCCTCCTATCTACATAGTCCAAGTGTATTCCAATACAATAGTACACACATTGGGGTCGCATATGTAAATGATTACTACTTCTGGATGACTGGTTCATCGTGGACTGTCGATATCAAACTCATAGATAATGACTTGACTGGTCCATGGACATCCGTATGGCATGATCTAGAAAATGAATATGATCTCATTGTTCATGATGCAGAAGTCATCCGTCTTGATGACGGACGATTTGCAATGGCTATGTCTGCTACAAATCCCAACATCTACAAGGCTGATCACGACATATGGGTTGCAGTATCCAGAGATGACAAACTCAATTTCACTGGAATATATGCAAGCCAGGCTACAACTGGCTTCTACGATGAGATAGAAGTTGACATTGATGAACTCAATACCGGGGACAAAAGTCTAGTAGTCATGTACGAACGACTCGGTGCGGAGCTTGAAGATCGCCTAGGAATGATTGCCAGTCAAAATGATGGCAGGATCTGGAATGTTGAAGGTTACCTCAATACTATCCCAGTTGATGTCAATAGAATCGAGTATCCGAGTGGTTCTGTCCAATATCTAAGAGCTGGAATTCCATTACTCCAACCGGATATCTTTGGTGGCGCATTCATAGCACTAGATGAGGGTGGATTCACCTATGCTGCATCATTTGTTGATCATGTATACGTTTGGCAGACTTTTGGTATGCTCTCTGGATGGTTTAAGTATCAATCTTTAGACATGGTCTATGGTACAAACATACAGTCTGACTGGGCATTGAACAATCTCCATGATGTTGTCGACTTAGATGTTGGCGACACAGATGCAGATGGACGTCGAGAAGTAGGTGTTGCATTCGACCATCAATTCAGCGTCTACGAATTGGAGTCTTCGACTGACGGAACAGGTGTAATGTCGTATCTAGAGGATTATCTCTCTGATGAGTACGAGTTTCCTGTCACGGGCATTGTCATATCTGACAGCAACAACAATGGTTGGGATGATATTGCACTCGCTTGTGAAAGAGGAGATGTATTCTTCTTTGAGTACACAGACATATCGGAAGGTGACGTGGACTTACGAGGTTCTACTCAGAGTTTCGTAGCTCAATCGACTGGATACGGTTGGTTTGCTGGAATGAATGGTATGGCGTCATTTGACCTCGATAATGACACTAAGGAGGAACTCATCGTTGCACCTTATAGTGATAATCGAGTACAAGCCTTCGATGATGATGGCACTAGTCTCTGGAACAACACTGATAGTGGTTCAGGCTTTAGGACAGTAGAACTACATGACCTGAATAACGACACAATACCTGAAGTACTGCTTGCTGGATTTGACGGTGTCTTTAGAGTGTTAGACATCACTAATGGTGTTGAGATGTGGAACTATGCAACAAATTCAGGTGGAGTTTACTCAATGGCTATCGCAGACATTGACAATAACGGTGATCTAGAGATAGCTGTGGGCACGAGTGGCGACGATGTCTTCATAATGAACCATGATGGTGCACAGTACTACAACTGGACGCTAGGTATGGGTAACGTCGAGCAATTGCTCTTTGGAAACTTCACTGGAGGAAATCAGACCCTGTTGGCTATGGTGACGGGTTCAAGTCTGTCGGTGATGAATCCAATAAATGGAACCGTGATATACCAGACTGGATCGGCTGCTGCTGCTACTGGGCCACACCTAAGAGCTGCAGATTTCAACAACGATGATATCGACGACATTGTCTTTGCACGATTCGGTCTGCATATTCTCGATATGACTACTCAGACTGTGTTCTACAACTCGACTCAATTCAGTGCTACGTACTACATTCTCGATGTCTGGGTACATGACTTCGACGGAGATGGCGAGCTTGAGATAGGTTGTAATAGTGGAAATGGAGATGTCTATCTCGAGGATGTTACTGGTGGAATAACTCAGTGGACATACACTGCAAAAGATCCATATGTCATATACGATGTTGATATCGGGCATTATGGTGGTAGCGGTGAGTTGGACTTTGTCGTAGGTCTGATCAACAGCTCTACTAGCGTCCTCATTGCCCTTGATGGAAAGAACGGTATTCCGATGTGGTTTAACCAGACTGGTGGTTGGGCTTATCAAGTC
>JAEOST010000120.1 GCA_016840245.1 Candidatus Thorarchaeota archaeon | reverse complement strand
TAACAACTCGATGCTCATTTGTGTACAATAGGTGTTCAATAAACCTATATCCTAGAACTAATCTTGGATTTCATTCGCATTGTCTGGAGGAAGGCAAAATGGATGGTGAATTTTCAGAGGAAACAAGTCATCCATCTCAAGATAATGCATCTGACCTTACTTGGTTTCAAGCAGTGAGGAAGCTCCTGAGCAATAGGAACTGGACCATCATCCTGTCTACAGTCTGGATCTATTCAAGCATGTTTGTGATGTTTGAATATTTCACACTCTACTTCAGAGACATCGGAATTTCCTACCTTCTAACTGGTGTAATTGTTTCCCTGCCGTTCTTTGTAAGTGTGATTGGAAGCTTTGTAGCTGGTTATATTGTGGATAACTATGACCGTCGTAATCTATCAGTATTCACAATGATAGCAATGGGATTCTTCTTTCTGATTCTTTCACTAACCACGGAGATTATTTTTGTAGCACTTGCAATGATAATAGGTGCATTAAACTCCTTCACGTCGGGTGCTGGTGAAGCATATCAGATGCAGCTGGTTGATAGAGAGTTCAGTGGCGTTGCTCAAAGCCTGTTTAGGTTAGGCACCTCTTTTGGACTAATCCCACTATACTTCTTCGCCTTGATGTTAGATTTCGGAATGAGTTTCGTCAGTGTTATGCAAATCATTCTCTTTGTGGCCGCTATTCTCCAATTCATTTGTGCAATAATCCGTGCTACAGGTTTGGAGCAGCTTCCACTTCCAAAACGTAAGACACTATCTGATGACATTCTCAGGGATTTTATTAACGAGAATATTCGAGGTCTAAGACTCTTAGTCCGTATGTTTCCAATCTTCATTATGGTCATTTGTATTGATGCATTCAGTGACAGTTTCTATAGTTTCTCAAAGAACTACTTTGTAAATGAAACATTGGAATTTGGGTATGCTGAGATTAATCTGATGATCCTCATCACACTAGCTTTCTCAGTACCACTAGCATTGATTGTAGGGCGCGTGTTTGACAAACGTGGTGGACAGGGCCTTACTCTTGTAGTCTATTCTTTGATGCCTATCTCAATCTATCTTCTGATTCTCTCTCAGTATGTGCGATATATCGCTCCAATTAGCTGGGTTGATTCATTGGACTCAATATACCCTGGACTCAGCGTTATTTTATCACTAGCTTTCATTGCCACAGCTATAAAGTCAGTAAATGATATTCTATGGGCTACAATTCTCGCATCCTATATTCAGAAGTCGATGCCACGGTCTGATTTTGGTAAGATGCTCAGCCTCAGCAGTGTATTTGTTTCGATTTTCGGTGCATTTGGTCCGATCCCAGCAGGAATCATCTACACGAACTGGCAAGGTCTTCCACTCCTTGTGGCTATCATAATTATCAATATCCTCATTCTTTTCATATTAGCGACGAAGAGCTTGGAACCACGTGTTAGTGTGGATGAGCTGGAAGCTGAGGGATTTCTGTAGACCTATTGTCTAGACCTCATATAGGCCATATTCAGCCATGCTAGAAAACCCAGAAAATTGGGTATAACACTCCACAGCATAATATACGAGGCAAATAATGGGAATTCACCGACCCACATCGATACATTGAACCCATTGAGGGGTATGAGTGCTCCAAAAATCATCAAGACTTGACCAAGGAGAATTAGTAGTAGATGATACCTCCCACCTCTCTCCTTCATTATAGCGAACAACCACATTGTGATTGCTAGAATTGTTGGCATTGAAAAAAGAATAAGAAAACCAAAATACAGTGCACGTTCAATCACTTGGAATTGAATGATGAATCCACTAATGACAAACATCAGAAATCCGACAATTGGTAAGACAAGCCAACAGAAGAAGTCACTTATGAGTTCTCTTACAGTTATACTGTCTGATTCACTACTACCTCCTTCTGACATAGCACCACATTCTACTTACATTCGACTGAACCTTATCTCTGTTCCGACAACTCTTAGTTGTGCAGTATCGGTGGAGCAAAATTTCGTAGTCGCTTGAGGCCCATTACCTTCTCCTTTCTCCCTACCTTAGCATCATTGATGGCCTGTTCCATGAATGCAATAGCCTCATCGTATGCCTTTCGTGGGACCGGGAAAGGAACCCCATCCTTCCCTCCAAAGGCGAAGGTCATTCGTACTGGGTCCGACCATGAGGGTGCTGAACCATAGATTATCTCTGAGATTAATGAAAGACCTCTGATTGTAGCCGGTCCAATCCCATCCATAAAGAGAAGTTCTTCATAGCCAGAGGGCTGTGCCATATACGCCCGACGGACTGCATTCCAGTCCATTCTTCTTGGTACGACCTTGTACGATGGGAGTGCAAATGAATCACCATTGTCCTCAAGCCATGGGATTAGAGTGCTCTCACCATAGGCCTTGATGTCGTCAAACATTCGTCGAATTCGTAGTGGTTCCTCCTTCACCACATCCAATGTCGTCTTTCTGCAGTCATCCGATTCCTTGTGAGTGAGGTCAAGAGTGGACTTTTTGATTTGACCTGATATCATTCCGGAGTGTGGTTCCTCTATGAAACTATTCACATCCTCACAAAGCCAGTGATACCTTCTCGCATCGTTCGACTTACTATCCATACCTTGCTGTACCACTGCCCAGTTCTCCTCACTATCAACAAAGAAGACATGTTGGTAGAGTTGGTATCCGTCTTGTACAGCTGCATTGTCAACTTTTGCGATTGACCTACTGAGGTCTCCCAGACGCAGACCATCGAGACCATAGTCTTCTAGCACTCTCAACTGGTTCGGAGTCTTAATGGACGCAAGTCCTTTTCCTCCCGCAGCAATCATGTTGTGTTTCTCAAAGTTAAGGACAGAACGAAGAACACCACATGTCACGGTAGTTGATCCAGAGCTGTCCCAGTCATAGCCAAGGACATTTGACAGGGCCTGGAACCAAACCGGGTCTGCAATTCTCCTCAGCAGTTCAAGAGTACCAAACTCATCTACAATGACCTCGCACAGTGCACTGGCCATTGGTATCATACGTTTGACTAACCAGTGTGGTGCCTTGCCAGGATGCAGTTTGAGATCAGCTACTCCAGATCTTTTCAATCAGAATTCCTCAACTATGTCTATTGGTCGATAATAGATAAACGCCAATGAATGGAGTCTTACAATGCAGCTCGAAGTTTCTCAAGAATCTCTCTAGGACCATCGCCAGCCATCTTGAGCCACTCTTCAAGAGTGTCACAGATGTACTCGTCACAATGGGCACAGGTTTCTACACCCTTCTCCATTACACACTTTCTAACTGAACATGTTCCACAGAACTTGAAGTGCACTCCACCCTCACTCTTGCATCCATCGCAGTTGATGTCATCTTTTGTGAGTGGATAGTCAGGAGTACTCCATTTCTCAAGAGCACTCATACGTTGTTCATCATCATCATTCAACTTAGCCAGATAAGCTGGACACTCTGCACAGTTGAGCCCACAACATGCTAACATGACGGACATAACCTCAGCAGAATACTGCTTTGTATAAAAGCGCAACAGATTGCCGAAAGTAATGTCTAGGAATCAATTTCTACCTCACGAGTTGGCTGATCAAGCCATGCTTCAGGTACATCTGCAATGAGGTAGAGAATGATAAGAAGACCAAACATGATAAGTATTCCAATGTGAAATGCAAAGAAGACTCCTCCCGCTATCATAAAGCCTATTGCTAGTACTCGTGTTGTAGTCTGAGACGCTATAGTTCCCTCAAGTAACAGAACAGAGACCGCCACAAGCATTGATACAATGGCTGAGCTGAAGATAGTGAATAGCTGGGATAGAATGAATCCAGGAATCTCACTGAATATTAGCGTTCCATACACTACGTCATAGAATTGCGGGTCCGGACCATGAATGAATAGCAGTGCTGAACAGACTGCAAAGAACCCTGATACAATGAGTCCTAGTACGAGAGACATTAAACCAAGCGCCTGCTGATAGTTCTTGTATAAACCAAACAATCCAATTGATGCTATTGGCATTGAAATAGCAAGGCCTGCATAGGCAAATGCTGAACCAGTGTACTCTACATTGTAAGAGAGGTAGAAGAGGAGTGACAAGGGATTCCAGTTCGCCACCGTAATCATTAGTGGTATGGATGTCAGGATCCCTATGATTGCACCAATGATGCCAATTCGAAATGGAGTCTTCGTATACTCCTTGATCCGTTGCTCCCGATTGGTGACAGCACATGTGGAATGCGCAATGAATCCACGATACCTGACTCTATCTTCTGGAGCTACTGGTTTGCTGCAGAATACACATGTTACTTTCGATTCTTCAGTGGTCATATGCATCCTCTCAGATACTGAACTCTAGTTGAATCTTGTACTTCCTCTGATTTGACTAAAGAAAAGCGTTCCCACTCACGCGACCTAGTACTTCTTGAGAACGCTACAGAGTCTGTCGTATTTGGAGAAGATTTGTCTTAGCCTCATCGCCTATAATATCCAACATTGCCTCTAGTGGAGTGCATGGATAGCTATCACAGTGTGCGCAGGTGTCAACCCCTTTCTCCATTGCACAGGCTCGCACCGCGCAGTTGGTACAATGCTTGAAGAGTGTTCCACTGTTTGACTTACAGCCATCACAGTTGACCTCTCCTGGTTTCACTGACCAAGTAGGACCAGTCCAAAGTTTAGCAGTCTTCTTTCGAAGATTGTCGTCGTTTGTACGCTTCGCTATGTATGCTTCACAGTCAGTGCATATCAAACCACAATAGGCTTGCATAATCCTTCTAATCTATAAAGTAAACAAGTGATAAAAGTTTACGCTTAACCGGCGTTAACTGGTCCGAATCTAGAGTTTCTTGCTCCCTTCTCGTATTGCTAGTTTTGTCATACTATCCTGATTCTCTTCAATGAAATCTCTGACTATTTCGGGATTGCGTTTACTCAACTCTCGAAGAACCCATCCTACTGCTTTTCCCACAAAGAATTCTTTGTCGGAGAGATGGGGTTTCAATGCATCCAGTATCCGACTGGCGTTCTCCTCCATGTAGTGACTCTTCATTGAGAGATGAAGATACGGAAGGATGGTGGCCCTCCTTCTCCAGAAGTTCTCACTTGTTCTCCAACTTACTAAGGTCGCTTCAATAGCTGGGTCTCTACGCAGCAGTGTTCCTAGACCTGGACTTCCTAGTGGGTCCATTAATGCCCAGGTGTCGATATCATCAATGAATTTTGATATCAGATTGAGCGCGACCCTAGTATCACCGTTCTTTGCATAGGTCTCCATAATGACCGCAGTGGCAACTCTGAACTCAAAGATGGGATCTTTCCATAACACCGACATTGTTGAAATCATATTTTCTAGTGACATACCTCTAAGGTGCTTCTTTACCGTCTTCCGAATGAGTGGAAGGGTAACTCCAATGAACTTGAGACTGGAGGTCTTCAAATATCTTGCAATATCAAGTGCCCTTTGTTTGTCGCTTTGCTCTCTAAGACTTGCAATTATCCCTTCAGCTGTTATATTGACCACCTACCTCTGAGGAACATTCATTGAATTGATTTGAGTGTGTTGCTAAGTAGTCCTAGACACAGAATTGCCCTTCGAGCAACCCTTTTATTCAATTGAGGTAATAATTAATGTGCCAGCATGTCTGGTGAATTTTGTTTCAGTTCAAAGAAGTGATACGCATGTCTGAGAATACAGAATGGGACAGTGCAATAACATACGAAGAATTCCTAACTACGGCACGTGAAAATGTCGAGTTGATTAAGGCTCGTTTCAATGATATCCTGCTCAATGAGGACGAACAAGAACTTCTCAATGAGTTTCAGAATGAGATGAGAATTCTTGTTATTGGTACAGATCGCTGTACTGATACTGCAGGCGCATTGCCCGTCTTAGCCAGAATTGTATCGCTAGCTCCCAAGATAGAGATGAGAATCCTAGACAGTGACAAGAATGCAGAGTACCATCAGAAGTTCAGAGTGAACGGAAAGAGAAAGACACCTGTAGTACTCGTTCTCAGTTCTGAGTTCAATGAGTTATGCAGATGGGTTGAGCGTTCTAACGCTACATACAAAATTATCAATGAGAAGAACAATCCATCTCTTGAGGATCGTCAAGAAGCGTTGAAGAAGTTGTACAGTGACCCTGAGATTCAACGTCAGACACTCGGTGAATTTATCGACTTGTTACTGAGAGCTGATTTCATCCTCGGGCGGCACTGAGGATGCATCATCTTCGAAAGGATGATTGGCAAGACCCAGAGAGAGTTCAGGGTCTGATCACTTCCTATAAAGAACGATATGGTACAGAGTTCTGGGAAGCATTTGACAGACTAACAGGGAATCAATCTATAACTACTGTTGCTGAATTTGGTTGTGGACCCGGTCTGTTGTTAGTAGATGTTGCCATCAAGTTTCAAGCACAATACATCTTCGGACTAGATGCAAGTAAGGCAATGTTGGAGCAGGCTGCCGTATTTCTTGGAGAGAAGTTCGCAGAAACTCAGTTCGAGCTGAAGGTTGTTGATTTCGATACACAGGAGATACCTCTCTCTAATGGAAGTATTGACATTGCATTTTCAGGATTCTTCCTACATGAAGTCAATAGTCCAATCAATCTCATCACAGAGGCAAGGTCCAAACTCAGTCCCGGTGGGATGTTTGTGGTCTACGACTTTGTGTCCGGGAATAAGGACGCATTCATTGAAATAATGACTGCGAGGGGTATGCCTATTGACCGGGTGGAGGCACGATATCCCCATATGTGCAGACACTCCCTCGATGATATCGAAGAGTTGTTTAAAGAGGCTGGTTATGCATCAGTAGATTCTGTCCAGATTGACGCAATTCGTTCTGTGGTTGTAGGGAAAAATATGTAAGAACTCCTGTGAAATGAAATATATCAGAGTCGTGTAAAAATGCCAGATCGTAATCGCTCACCATGGGCATATGAAGACGAAGAGATGAAATGCCCAAAATGTGGAAGCACTCGAGTGACCAGAGTGTTCAAACGTTGGGCTCTATTGAGACGTGTTCAAGCATTTGATTGCCACAGTTGTGGAAAGAAATTCTACCTACGCAATGTTGACGACTATCGTCCTACATTTGAGCGATAAGTTCAATTCTGATTTTCGTGGTACACTTTATCTTGAATTAACACAAAAAAGATGACAATAACATCTAGGAATTCGGACAATCGATTGGAGTGAATGCATTGGCAACAGTATCCCAATATCTGAGGTATCCGTTCTCAATGGAGGCAAGAAGAGCATCTCAACGATATGCACGGGATGTATCCAGTTTGGTTTCACTCCTATCAAAGTCTGAGAACAATGATATTATTGATGCTGCTGAACAACGAGTCTATGCAGCATTAACTCAGTCTGAGATACGTACTGCAAATACGACTGATGAGCGAGCTGCCATGGTCTACACAACTGCTCGACTCATTGTTGAAAAAATCAATAATCCCCGACTGAAAGAATATCAAGCAGAGGGTGAGTCAAAGGCTGTCAACAAGCATCTTGGTGGTGAGAATGAGAAGTTCATCATCAATCTTGCAGAGTCATCATTTGGTTGGAATGTTGAATCTGCAGGTGATGTGACCAAACGTGCTAAACTGTCACCTCTTCTACGAAGCTATGAACTACGAATCCGTTACGAGGACTTTCTGGAAGTAGCTCCAACATTTCAGTCAGCTGAATGGAAGTTGATTAATCGATATCTAGATGCTGGATGGGTTCCTGTTCGCAAGTCTGAGCTGTGCCGGCTAATGTCGGGTAGGTTCAAGCAATTGATTCTTGATAGCACTATGAAAGTTCCTAACATCCCAGAACGACTTGCTGAGGCTGTTCAGAGGATTGAGTCTGAGCTAGGGAGTAAGATAAGGACAACAGAGCCTCTTGAGATTACTGGAGAGGTTACAACCGCATTCCCCCCATGTATCGCTGCAATACACCAAGATTCATCAAAGGGCAAGAATCTCTCTCATGAAGCTCGATTTGCATTAGCTGCATTCCTTCTGAAGATTGGGATGTCGGATGATGATGTACTAGCCGCTTTCAAGACCGCACCTGACTTCTTGCATGGTCTGGCTGAGTATCAGGTCCGGCATATCGCATCGAAGTCATCTGGAGAGGGATATACTCCTCCAGGATGTCGAAAGATGCAGAGTAATGGTCTCTGTCCAGTCTATCTGGGACGCATCTTTGATCCTCTGTGTGAGTATGTTACCCATCCACTCGCATTCTATAGTACTCGGGCATGGGAAGTGACAAAGGGTGTTCAGGATCGGTCTTGGTACAGCAGAAAACGTAGGAAGAAACAAAGCTTCTAGTCGTAGTATCTTGTTCCTCTATGGATTGTTCTGTCAGATGTTTCTTGTTCTCTGTTAAATGAACTAGTCAGAAGGCTCTCTCTCTTCGGAACTTCATAGATATGATTAGAATAACAATACCCATGAGGAGCAGGATGGATGGACCGAGGATGGGAACAACATATACTGTGAATGGATCAGATGGTCCCATGATTAAAGGTGGACCCATTGACACCACAAGAGCGAACCATAGTACTGCTATCAATATCATGAATGCAGAACATAGGCTTGTACAAGATGATGGAAGGTCTGGCCACATTCCATCCGCATCTTTGAAGGTCATATCTTCATCACAAGTATAGTATGTCGCGAATGACTATGAACTCTTCCTTCTACTTTTACTGTTCTCCTTACCATTAATAACAATCAACGGTTCTCTGATATGAGGTTCATCATCAATCTCGCTGGGAATGTGATAGAGTTTGCCAAAACAAAAAAAGAAGAGGAAAAAAAAGGAATCTGAGATCTCTCCGACAGATCCAAACCACCCAGACAATCTTGAGGAAAATGCAAGGGTCTATTTCCAGAATGCTGAGTCATTTCGTGAGAAGCACCAACAGAGGAGTATGAGGACGGCCTATGAGAAGGCACTGGAGCTTGGGAGGGCAAGTGGAACCCCCAATGGATGTGCAATTGCGGCTGAGGCGTCACTCTACATTGGTCACATCTACAAGACTCGGGCTATGTGGGGAATGGCTCTGGAGCGTTACAAAGAGGCTGTTGAGCTTGCTCGGAAGTCTGGGACATCTGAGGGTCTCTATGCTGGAGCACGGGCTGCATGGAACCTAGGCAACACATACGAAGAGGCTAGTATGGATGGGTTGGAGTCTGCCTTCCGTGATGCAATTGACATGGGTCGAGATTCCAAGATGCCTGATGGTATTGAGGTTGCTGCAAAGGCTGCATTCAATCTTGCTGCAAATTTGGGGCCTGACAGAGCAGATGAAGAAAAGGAGATTTGGCGTGAGGCCATCGAGCTGGGCAAAGCGAGTGGGACCGCTGATGGGAAACATGTGGCTGAACGTGCGAAGCACTATCTAGATGAGCTCCTCAGTGGTGAAGGTTGAGATGAAGACCCACATCTATCAGAACGTGCATCTAGAGTAATGATATAGATACTCCTGAGCATAGCCTGCATATTGACCAAAGTACTCTCTAGCGGCTCTCGACTTCTTAGTATACGACTTGCCAACATCTGTGAATATCCCATAGTACTTGTCTATCACACGTTCTATCCACACATCGATTGGAAACGCCTCAAGGAAACCAAGAGAGAACAGACAGACACAGTCTGCGACCTTGGCACCAACACCATGCATTGATTGCAGGGTCTTGTGAGCGTCCTCATACTTCATGTCATTGAGTTCCTTCTCTGAAACCTCTCTATCCAGGAGCGCCTTTGTGGACCTCGTGATGAAGTCAGCCCGCCATGCCAGACCCAGTTTCTTCAGGTCCTCCGTCTTGACCTCGGCTATGGTATCAGGAGTGGGCAACCCATAGTACGTCTTCCCCCTGAAGTCATAGTGCGGACCATAGGCTTCCCTGATATCCCGCATATGTTTCTGAATCCGGGGTATGTTGCTCCATGTTGATATCAGGAACGAGACAAGACATGGATAGAACGGATCTGATACCAATCTGAGGCCGCTAGCATAGTCGATGCTCTGTCCCATCAATTCGTCCTTACGAACCTCCGCATGAATCTCCTCAATCGGGTCATCCAACCTGAGGAGTTTTTTCAAATCCGCGTCGCCTGAAGAACACTCGTAATGTAACTTATCCCCATGTTGCTCCACATAGACGACCTTACCAATGTCTGCATTGACATACCCCTCACCCTCAATAACCCAAGAGAATGTCTGACCACATCCCAATGTGTCATTGAGACTGAAGTTATCTACACTCAGAGTCCTCATATCACGGTAGCAAATTACTCTAGTCAAGATGAGTATTGTGTTAGTGGCTCAAGGAGGTAAGTCTAAAACGTTCCAGTACCATGCCATACTGCGGCAGTGATGAGACCCACGTAGAGA
The DNA here is from genome assembly GCA_016840245.1 of Candidatus Thorarchaeota archaeon. Next base: position 2,233 of record JAEOST010000120.1, on the reverse strand, counting down.
TTGTGAACATATGATCGAATGCGTGAGCATCTGAGCCGCTCCCTAACTTCTGTACTCATGCTAACTTGACATGTCTTGACTTCCGTGGTCGCTTTTAACCAAGAAACAGACCGATATCTAGGAGTTATGGGGGTGAAAGATGAATGGAACCTGATTGTCCACCAGTTGAACCATGGAATGATCCTGATGGTGGAACTCCAGAGCCATGGTGAGCTCTCTCTGTAATTTGATGAACTAAATTGAAAAGGCCCATGTGAGACCTCACAATCTATGAGGGTCTTCTCTTTTTTTCTACTTGTCTTCTGCAGCATCCTGCTTATTGTACAGTCTAAACTTCAGAATTCCATAGACCGCAATCAGGGAGATGATACTAATCACTGTTACTGGAGCAACAACAGCCACCCAGTGCACCTGCGGGTCCCAATCAATGCCATCAAGTATGCCATCAAAGTCTGTATCAGCCCGAGTGGGCGATAGGCAAAACTCCACCTCGTAGGCGTCACCCCAACCGTCATTATCAGTATCAGTTGACATTGGGTTGAGGCCGTTGAGCACCTCAAAGAGGTCGGATAAAGAATCCGAATCACTATCAGGTGAGAGCGGATTGAGGCCTTGGGTTACTTCAAATCCGTCCTCCAGTCCATCTCGATCTGTATCCTTTCGGAGTGGGTTTGTAAGATACACCTCAACTTCAGCTAGGTCATCTAGACCATCATTATCTGTGTCACTGTCAATCAAGCTAGTACCCAGTTCTGCCTCAAATCCATCCTGGAGCCCATCTGAATCTGTATCATTGGATAGTAAGCTTGAACCCCCTGTGTACTCATCTAGGTCAGAGGCACCATCCAGATCGGAATCAGAAGATAATGGATTTGAACCGAGGGAAATTTCCAAGTCATCATCGAGACCATCAAAATCTGTATCAGTGGAATATACATTTGTACCCCGATTATATTCATCAATATCATTCAATGAGTCACCATCCACATCGTCAATGTGGGTGATATTCATGTGGTACGGCGTACCATTGGGTCCCAGGTTAGTAACCCTGATTGTATATTCTCCTATCTCTATGGGACGGTACTTCATCACTATCTTATTGTCACTCTCAGTTCGAGAGTATACTGTAGTATTGTCAGATACACGAACGATGTCTGAATAGAGGGTTGTTTCGTTCTCCCATGTTATTGTGACATTCAGATAATCGATGTAGGTCAAAAGAGCCGTGGTTGAGCGAGTCTGATTTACTGATATATCCCTATTGATGTAGAATGCTGATGGAGTCCCCTCTCTAGCTTGACTGAGGAATACAATTGCACTCACAGCAGATGCTACACCCTCCCTTGCCTTGAAGAAGCTATACTCACTATTGTCCCATGTATCATCTTCTGTACCGCTATGTGGATCTGGATAGTATCCTTGGGCGATGTGAACACCTGACTCACCAAGATTCCACATCTCCCATGCGACTGAGTGGTCTGCTGTGTTTATATCAGGCACAGTAATCAGACGACCAGTACCATGATTAGCGGAATTCATAATCATTAGGTCCGTGAGCCAGTTAGTCTTTTGATAGACTCCGTCTGCGCTGTTTCTGAGCACCAATTTTGTTCCCCAGGGAAAAGCACCCTTGTGAAAGAGCATTCTGTCGTAGGAGAGTGCTGTGATGATATTCGTGTTCTGTTCACTCATCCATGAGGCAAATGCTTCTGCTGCGGGATCGTGGTCTGGGTTTGAACGTCCTGCAGTGCTGAGTGCATAGTATACATCAAAAGGCAACGAATAGTCACTGAGCACGCGTGCAGTTTCAAGGACCGCGGCTACACTCACAGCAACATCATTTGCACCGTCTGTGTTTTCAGAATCAATCACTCCTGTTATCACTATACCTGAATCGGAGTTGGTAGTAGTACCATTTTGTATCGCATAGAGAACTCCATAATCAGTGACCTCTCTAAATACAAGCGCATCAGCAGTGTTGTTCATTAGAGTCTGATTGGCCCAGTCACATGCTGCAATGAGATTCAGTGAAGGCGAGTTACTCAGGGTGTCCCAGACTCTATTAGGATAATCATCAGATAACCTCTGAGTGAGGTTACCAAAGCCGAATAGCGAGACCTCAGACCAGACCTCTTCCCAGAGTTCTGTCATGTTGAAGTGTTCTGCAGAAGATAATTGTACACTATCTTTGCTGAAAATAACGGGTGCATCAAATATCTCAGTGTTCTCTGTC
>JAEOST010000119.1 GCA_016840245.1 Candidatus Thorarchaeota archaeon | reverse complement strand
CACACTTCGCTCTATCATTGGGGTATTGTTGGAACACAAGTCAATATCGTCAGAGGAGAGTACATGATCGCTCGCGTGTACAGTGACATGAAGAATGGAGAAGCGGCATTGTACCATGCCAATCGTATGCTTGAACTAGCTAAAGAAGCTGAGAAGGCCGATGAGAACTTTGCCGACTTTGATATGCCGTTCGTCTATGAGGCAATGGCAAAAGCACATGCTGCAGCTGGTAACAAAGACGAGTGCAAGAAGTATCACCAGATGGCTCAAGATTTGACCGACAAACTAGCTGACGAACAGGACAAGAAGATTTGCCAGGGTGAGATAGACAAGATCTCTTGCTAACTGATACCTAGAAATACATCAGTACGTAAATCGCTGAACTGAAATAGAAGCTATGCCAAGAAGAACTCATGCGCCGATTTCCATTCATCCAGACTAGTGTGTTCGTGGACGATAGATATGCCTTTGGTGGAAACCAGTTGGCCACACTGTGGGACTTCGACCAAAATAATAGTCTTGACAAGAATGAGATGCAAGGTATAACGCGAGAGATGAATTTCTCAGAAACAACATTTACCTTTGCACCTACACTTGAAGGTTGTTCATCGAAGGTAAGAATTTTTACTCCAGGGAAGGAAATTCCTTTTGCTGGTCATCCAACCCTTGGTACTGCTTATGTTCTGAGAATGAAGGGTATCATTCCTTCATCTGAAACAGAGTCTGCTCTGGAACTTGGAGTTGGGAAAGTACCAGTAAAGTTCCTTGATGACTTCAATATTCAGATGACTCAACCAAAACCCGAATTTCTAGATACATTTGAGGGACCTGCATCTCTGGCAGAAGCAATTGGCATAGACACAGACGAGATAATTGATTCGAATCCCATGCAATTTGTCTCAACTGGATTTCCGTTTCTCATTGTGAGATTGCAATCTATTGAATCAGTGCAGAGAGCTGTACCCAATCCAGTCCTCATTCAAGAGACCCTAGAAGGAATGACATCACAAGAAATTCTAATATTCTCGACAGAATCTGTTCATGGAGATTCTGACATTCATGCAAGAATGTTCGCTCCAGGTACAGGCGTCTTAGAGGACCCTGCGACTGGTAGTGCGGCGGGACCTCTTGGTGCATACCTAGCTAAGCATGGAATAATCAGAACAAAGACTGATAGTTGGAACATCGTAATTGAACAGGGTTATCAAATGAATAGACCAAGTCGTCTCGTTGTTGATGTTTCCAAAGGAATTGATGAAGTTCGTGTATCTGGAATTGTTAGACTTACAGCTGATGGAACTTTCCTCCTTCCATAGGAGTTTCTTCTAGTCAGTTGTAATTTCAGATTCCAGAGGCTTACTCCCGTATTGTGCTTTTATTGCATCAAAATCAGGATCCAAGTCTACTTTGAACAGCATGAGTACTGAGAGTAAAATGAAGAGTGCTGCAACTGGACCCCAGTACAGAAATCCCAAACTTACGAATTCAGTTGGTGCACTTGGAACTGATACTATCTCAGGAAGGGAGAACATCACACCCCATAATAACGCTGAGATTGCTTGGCATATGTTGAGTGGAATCGATGGGAAACCAGTGTAAATCCCAGCTCGTCCCTCTCCCGTGATAATCTCATCAACATGTGCAAAGTCAGCTTCAATGATGTATGGGAATAGGTAGTACCCAGAGACTGATGCAGCAATCAACGCAATGACAATGAATGCAATCGTGTTGGATGTGACGAACGGAACAAGAGGTAGCGACAAGACTCCAACAATCATGGATGTCTGTAACGTCTTTCGTTTTCCAACATTTACTATCATCCATCTCCAGACAAGGAAGAATCCAAATACAACAGCGAGTAGCTCAACTCCGAAAATCGCAAGATCAAGAAGACCGAATCTGAGATAGTCATTGACAAATGGAAATGTTGTAGTGATTATCATCGCCATACCAATTGCAAGTGTCCCTCGAGCTACCAACCATCCTACGAAGTTCCGGTTCTTGAGAGCTATCCCAACCTCCTTTCGGAATTCGGGTTGCGGTATGAATTTGCCTTCAGCCTTCAAGTTGACAACAGGAGCAATGAATCCAAGTATCTGCACATACATGATTACGAGTACAAAGATCGAGATAATGGGTGGTATACCCCAACCAGTTGCGAATCCAGCTAATAGAGAAGCCCCAACTGTGCCAATAATGAAAGCGAGAAAATTGGCAATATTCTGCCAAGACGAAACCGAGGGGCGTTCTTCTGGCTCAGTCAACTCAGGCATCCAAGATTGGAAGGGAGTCAGTATAAATCCATAGAAGACCTTGAATATACTCAAGGTGAAAGCGGCATAGATGAAGAGACCTATCATATCACCAGGAGCAACGAATAGATGTGGCGTCCAAACAAGAAGGAATGCCAGTGACATGAGTGGGGCTCCAAACATAACATAGGGTTTACGTCGTCCCCATTTAGAACTGGAAGTTTTGTCACTAAGATAGCCAGACACAGATTGTGATATTGCAATGACGATGTAGCTTATAGCTATAGAGATGCCTGTATAGATACCAGGCAAATCCTGCAAAGAGAAGTAGAATAGTGCAGTAGAGAGATCAAGCATATCTAGCATCATGCTTGGTCCAAGTCGAGCCATACCAAAGTAGACCTTTTGAAGTCGCTTCAAAGCCATGAAAGAACCACTTCCAATATTGACGCATAGTGAAAGAATGAACTAACTATTAAGGACTAGGTAGTTATAGAGTTCAGAAATAATGTGTTTAAATTCTTAGTGATTTCAATATTGATAATGGTGATCGACGTAGTATTCTATTCCGTGCAGTTTGGTAATCAACTAATCCTACAATCATCTTTGAACCCCACATCTTCGTTAATTCATCCTTGGCCATCATCCGAACAATTAGTTCCATTCTCATTCTCGATTTGTAAACGAGATTAGCAAGTTGTCCACCATACTTAATCAAATCTGAACCAAAATCACTCATCCACCTGAGAGTATACTCCTCTACAAGGTCATTAGAGAGAGAGCCATCCAATTCATCACAAATTGATGCTGCCGCAATCCGTCCACTTGTTGTACCATAATAGAGACCTTCACCTGTCACTGGTGATACAAAGCCACCTGCATCACCTACCAAGAGAATGTTATCTACCCCAATCGGAGTGAAGGGCTTTCTAAAAGGAATCGCATTGGCCTTACGAGAGGACAAGTCAAGCGCAGTTGGTAGAAGACCTTTCTCCTTTAGTGTAGCTGCGAATCTTTCGAATATCTGAAATTGGGTTTCAGACGGAGTTGATGTGTTCGCGAATCCAATTCCTACATTGAGAAAACCCTTCTTTGGAAATAACCAACCGTAACCACGAGGTACGACTCCAAAACAGATTCGAGGATTTCTATCTGACCCAACGTATTCGTCAATGAGATTATCATCAACCTTTACTTCTACACAAACAGTTCTTGCCATGTATTCATAGGGTTGAGTAAAACCGAGCTTCTTTTTGTAAGACTTTAAACCAGTGCCATCTGCAATGATAACATATCTTGATTCGATCGATTCACCATTACTTAATGTCACCCTAGCACCGCGATTAGTTTTCTCAATATTCTTTACCGAGGTTGATTCGAGAAACTGAGCTCCCTCATCCATTGCATCATACAATACCTGATGATCCCAAGAGGT
>JAEOST010000118.1 GCA_016840245.1 Candidatus Thorarchaeota archaeon | reverse complement strand
TCGGTTTCACCTAGAGAATGATAGGACTTGAGCCTGAGTTTTTCAACGGTTTCCAGTGTGCCATTGTGTGCAAAGACCCATTCCTGCCTGACATCATCAATCTTGGTCATCCGATAGAAGGGATGTGTATTGAGATAACTTCTGATACCCATGGTTGTCCGTCGAACGTGACTCAAAAACGTCTTTGATTTCATATGACTCTCGACAAAGTCATAGAGCGTGCTATCAGTTGCAGGTACAGGTTCTTTGATGAGTTGTAGACCATGCTCATTGTAGTATCCCACCCCCCATCCATCAGGATTCTCCGTTCCATGAGTCTGGAAGACATCTAGTGAGATTGTCGCAGGAATATTGAATGACATACTAAGTAGGTCACACATACTGAGCACCATTGAGTCTAGTGTCAGTTGAGGTCATAAGTGTTCACAGGATAACTATGCACACCTAACCCCCACGTCGTTTCTTAATTACAATCACGACAATGACTAGAATGATTCCAGTGCTCCCAATCGCAAGCCAAATCCATAGCTGGAGTCCTAAGAATTCTTGTTCATACCAAGGTGTTTGTGACGTGCTAGTTGTCGTGGGTGTTGTTATAGTAGAAGTTGTTACTGATGTAGTTGTAGTCACTAGATTGTTCACAATGAAAAAGTCATCAGAGATGTCACTTGTAGTGAATAGACCATCTGATGCATTGACCAAGATCTTATACGTAAGGTTTGGAACGAAGGTTGTATCCCACAACAGGTGTGAAGTGAGTAGATTACTGTCAATTAGTATCCAATCTACACCGTCACCGTAGTAGACATCAAATGAGAGTGTATCGGTTGGATTAGGATCGTCTGCAATCCAAGAGATGTAGATAGTTCCATTGACAAACTCACCACCATTAGGATAAGTAACTGTCACCTGAGGTGCATCAGCCTCACCACGGACTGATACAAATCGATAGTCAAGATTGTTGTCATCATATTCATCGCTAGTGCTTACTATCCGCACATATATCTTGAAGTCACCTCTTTCAAGCGGAGTCCAATCGATGCTGGTTGTAACAGACTCGCCAGGTAAAATTGTTGGTAGAAGCTGATCAGTTCCAAGCTGTTGTCCCTCTGAAGGGTGACCAATGAAGAACTGTATTATGGCGTCAGATACAGGATTGTCTGCAAGATTCATAATCGTGGCATTCATAGTCAGCTGCGTACCAGTTCTTACAACTTCGGGTGATTCTAGAAGATTAGCATACACTCCAATATCGGTAACATTGAAACCTATGTTGGGGATTGTCTTAGCAAGAACATCAGCTTCCATCTGTGAGGTGCTGAAGATTGGTACTACAACATCAGTAAGTCTGAGAATTACACGGATATCAGAAAGTACGACATAGTGTCCACCATTCAAATGCCACGTTTCAATCTTTATCGTATTTTGTGCTACCTCACCATCAACACTATAGTTGAGATATTCAAGAGCAATTGGGAAGAGATACCTACCTCGTGGAACTAGGTCACTTAGAAACGCCACCTCATGACCATTGATTGAAATGGAAACATCGTGCTTCAAAACCTCATATTTCCACCATGGTTCGAAGTCAACCTCGATATAAGCCTCAATAGCATTCGTAGTGTATGATGGAGCCCTCTTGACTGCAGACCATGTTGTTCCAAGATTAATGGTTTCTTCATAGTAGGTTCCCTGATTAGTGGTCCAACCTAGACGGACAATATTTGTATTCTTTATTCGCTGTACATATGGATTGGTTGCTCCGCTGGCTACAATGAGTTCAGGGACACTCCAAGTAGTACCATTATCATCACTCCAGATGTAGTGGATTGCATCTAGCAGCTCATATGCTACGAAAATAGTATTGTTTGGACCGACTGTAATCGAGATGTTTTCAAGGTCGGCAGAACTGAGTACAGTCTGGTTTGAAGACCAAGTCTTACCAAAGTCTGTACTTTGTCTGAAGAGTAAATCGAAATCACTTGTGGTTCCATTGTATTGACGGATAATGTTGTATGTCAGACCAAAGTCAACGTCGGTGGCTAGCCCTTGCCATGTATCAGTTAGATTGTTGAAAAGTTCAAGAGCACCATGATAAAGGAGAATCTCCTTTTGGTCTGTTGAATCATCATAACTGAGCTTGAAATGAGTTCCACGTGATCCAACGCCATCGTTGCAGAGAAATATTTGTAGATCTCCAGACCCATAATCTGGTGTCATTTTGGCCCAAAAGAATTCGGCGGTTCCTCTGATAAAGTCCACAATGCTTTCTCCTGTACTGGGTTGCTCTCTGATTCCTACACGAGTGTTCGGACCAAACGTGATAATGGATCCATCTTTTGTGATGATGGTAACCATACCATAAGGACCAGTTTCAATGACTGTTCTGGTGTATATTCTAGCTCCAACCTCAGCATTTTCACCTCCAATTGAAACGTCACCCACCAGTCTGAGTATCTCTCCAAAATAACCATTATCTGGGAGAATACCAGGGAGAAGACCAAACTGTTCTTCGACTATAGGTCGGTTCGTGCAGAACCACGAATCTATAAAGTCAGTAAACAGAGCATCTCCACCGCCAAAGAAGATTTCTCCGTCAGCATGATAGACAATGCTAAGTTCTTTGGTCATATTGTAAGCACTCGCATATATTGTACCAGAGGCGGTTCCGTTGAAATTCCAGTCATAGACATAGCGAGCCTTGAATATTCTGGATTCAAATTGCTCTAGGCGTAAATGGCTGATACGTGGATCCCAGGTGATGTGAGGATATAGAGAATTATCGGCATAGACTGTTAGATCTGTAAGGGTTGACCCATAGTTAGTCAAATTGAATGTCTTTGTCAGTGTGTTAGAATCATCAGCAATCTCTACTAGCGTGAAGTTCACAACAATATCAGGGTCCAACATAAGATTCAGAACGGCATAATCAACTAGGTCTTCTTCTTCTGGAGTTGCACCAATATTGATGAGTTTGAGATTGATCGTGTATCTCTGCAGCATAGCATCCTGAGCATGCACAATCAAAGATACGGATAATGACTCCAGAGGATCGAGATAGACAGGCCGATCGATAGATCCATTTCCAACAAATCCAAGAATTATGTCATCATAGGGTGACTCAACAACCATCAGAAGCTTGTGTGAGTATGCGTCAAAGTTCATGACCGACACCATCAATTCCTGATTGTAGTCACGTTCAATCATAGCATTGTAATAGCTACTGCTGAATCCGATTCCAGATCCGATAATGTATGTATGAACAGGACTATCAATGCGGATATCTTCGTCGGACGAATAGCTTGATACATAAAATTCATAGTGTGAACCGATTTCCAAATCGTTAACAGTGAGTAGGTGTTCAAAACCATCTTCCCCAGTGTACAAGTCATAGCTACCTTCTGCAAGCCGAAGATACACCTCAGTTGTTGAGTTCAGATTTGTAGTCCAAGAGAAAGTCACATTTGTAGAAGAGAGTAGTTCACCACCAGCAGGATAGAGATTCTTGATTACTAAGGTGGGCTCAAAGTCAACATAGGAATAGTATGCAGTTGTATATTGAGGATAGCAAACCTCAGTGTGCATATCACTCGTGACAGATACAGACCACAATTTGTAGGGTCCATCTGTTTCCGAGAGAAAAATCTGTTCACCAGGTAAATGGACAGTGATATTGTGGAGGCCCTCTGAAAGGTACCCAGCATTTTCAGTGCCGCTTAATGATATCCAAGCACCTGTAGCGATAAGGTCCGATATTGTGACTGAAATATCAGAAGCCATGGTCACGTTGATTTCAACTTGTATGACCAAGAAGTCGTATCTTGCATCGGAATCAGCATCAAGTCCATAATCAGAGAATATCTCAGTAGAATATGGATAAACGAGGGGTGCTTCAAAGTCAGAATAGCTGTAGTATGATGTTGTATATGGCTCACTCAGGAAGTCTGACTGTGAATCACTACTCAGACTGACATACAATAACGTGTAGGGCCCATTCTTTCCAGATTCGTAGATTTCAGTACCGTCTAGTTGGACTGTTAGCTCGCGAATCCCAATCTCCAGACTCTCTTCAACTGAGCCAGATGCATAGAATAATTCATCGTCTGCACCAATGAGTCCGACTATCTGAACCTCGTAGATGTCAGCTGTGGTGATGTTCAATTCTACGTCGATTTCAAGATACTCATACTTACTATTTGCGTTTGTATCAAGGCCGGAATCTGAAAATGTGCCAGTGAGTGTTGACTGTACTACCTCTTCTGAGGGTTCAAAGTCAGTATAGTCATAGTATCTTGTCACTATTGGAGTCCAATCAGAGTCATACATGGATCCAAGCTGAATTGAAGCGGACCATAGAGTATAGGGTCCATTAGCACCGGAGGCATATATCTCTCGACCATCCAGGTATACTGTGACAGTATATACATCTGGTGTGAGTACTTCGAACTCAGTTGTGTTTGACGTGTAGATGTACGTGCTATTCTCACCAATTAGTTCACCCGCAAATACATCGTATGTACCAGTTAACGTGGCATTGAACTCTACATCTATTGCAAGGAATTCATACTTGCTATTCCCATTCGTGTCAACTCCATACTCATCATAAACTCCTGTCAGATAGGGATCATCAATTGTGGGTCCTGGAGTATCAAAGTCAGTATAGGAATAGGCTCCAGTAGTATACGGATACTCAATATAGTCGTCAGCCCAATGAGTTCCATTGTCGAAATTCAACTCTACATATTCTATGGTATAGGGTCCATCAGCACCCCTATCATGGATTGTTTCACCATTCAGATAGACCGTGATATATTGGGTTCCAACAGACAGGATATCGACCACGGTTTCATTGTAAACATTGATGAAAGCTCCACTACCATTCAGGTATTCAATGTAGACTGTATACTCCCCTACTACTGTGACCTGCACCTGAACGTCTATGGCAAGATAGTCAAATTTTCCGTCGCTATCTGTATCAACACCATAATCATCAAAGACACCAGTAAGAGTTGGAGGGTCCTGTGAGAGCTTAGTTTTACCCACTAGTCCGGGTATATCGAAATCATTTGTGACTAATGGTAGCAAGAATAGAATACATACTACTACTACAAGAATTCCCCGCTTCAACTTCATATTCTCTCTCCCCAGAGCATGAAATTATCACGAGTTCATTCAGTCCCTTGTTTATTAATGAGCTTACTCAAAGTTTTCTTCAAAGACTTCTTTGGTAGTTTAAGGATTCGTTTAAGAGGGAGTGGAGAAAGGAGATATGTATGACACTTGAGAGAGTAACCGACCGAGTATATGCAGATACAAGAGGAACAAATGGAGGCAACTATGGAGCTGTGATTCTCGACAGCGAGATAGTGTTTCTAGATTCGGGGATGTTCCATCATGTCACAAAGGAGATTGCAGAAACACTTAGCGCTGAAAAGAAGAAACCAATCCTCAAGATGCTCCTAACACATAGCCACTCTGATCATATCTTTGGAGCACAGGGACTCGGTGATATCAGCATAATCAGTTCATCAGAAACAAGACTGCGTCTCGCCAAACAGTTCAGTGACCCTGAATACATGCCTATGATGAGAGAGAGAGCAGAACAGGGGAAAGATGAACGTCCTGACTTCTGGACTGCAGTACAGTCACTCACACCACTTTTGCCTGATATTGTGTTCAATGACGAAGTAACAATAGGTAGAGATCAAGATGTCAAGATGTGGAGAGTTGGTGGTCATACACCGGGGTCATCTATCGTCATTGTCGAACCTGAGCACATACTGTACTGTGGAGACCTCATCTTCAACAAATCATTTCCATATGCAGGTGATCCGGGATGTGACCCAGACCAATGGATTGCTGTACTAAAGGATATTGAGAGTGCCAAGTATGAGAAGATAATTCCTGGACATGGTCCAATCTGCGATAATGAGGTCATCAGAGAGCATATTGATTTTCTCAGTAACCTTAGAGACCTTGTGAAGGACGCTCTCGGAAAAGGTCTAACAGATGACCAGTTTAT
>JAEOST010000117.1 GCA_016840245.1 Candidatus Thorarchaeota archaeon | reverse complement strand
CAATGCCAAGATATGATTGTGATAGAGTCACTAATCCATAGAGATATCCAAACATAACCACTGACATAATCACTGTTCTGAAAATTGTCTCACGGCTCTCTGGGTCTTTGATACTCTCGAATCGACCCATATCTGTATGAGTGATTCCTTCCTCTGTACTCATTCGTTTGAACCACCTTCTGTAGACAATCCATGCGATGAGCGCATTAACAAGCAACCAAAGTGCTGATCCATTTCCAGTGGCTAGCAGGAAGACTGGAATGAAGATACCAACAACTGCTCCGATGATTAGACCAAGCATGGGCAGAAAGAGAAATGTAACTCCACCAATTATCGAGTTCATTGTTGCCAATTTCCACCATGAACCGCCTTTCAGTGGAACTTTCTCAGGTAGTTCTTTAGATATACTCTGGAAATATGGGATATCTAATAGGATTCCTGCTAATGGTATGAGTGATATCACTGAAACAATAATTGTGAAGAGAGATGCTCCCTCCAATACCATATACGTCTGTGAGCTGCTGGCTGAATTCCAAGCTTCAGTTTCAGACATTCCCATCAGAGCTTGCAACATCCATGCTGTTGTTTCAGCAACACCTTTCGCATTCCATGTTGCTCCTGGATGTGTACAGGGACAGAGTGCATACCTATGTGCTGAACCATTTGTGAAATCACCATAGGTGTAGTCACTCTCACCGAGTGGTCCACTGAGTCCCTCATTCTGTGCAATCATGTCCAAACTACTCTCTACGAAAATTGCTCTCGCATCTGTTGTGAAGAGTTCTTCATAAAGCGCCCAGACATTGAGGTAGTTGTTCATGTACTCATGTGTAGTGAGATTATCTGGACCTCCTGCTTGAATGACAATTGCTCTATGATCTGGGTTGGTTTCAGCAATTGCACGAGCAACACCTGCCCCCATTGAGTGGCCAACTAAACCTGTTGATGTTTCATCAACAAATAGAAGGGATTTCAGAAATTGATAAGATGCATTTGCCCCAAGTGTGCTATCCGATCCTGATGAAAGGAAACCAAGGGGGCTGTCTACTGGATCCGAGTCACCATGACTTAACTGATCCAATGCTAGTGCTACAATACCTCTTCTAGCAAGTTCTAAAGCTGCAGGGGCCTCTGTATCCTTATCATTATTCATCCCATGCAATAGCAGTACAGCAGGTACTGGATTTTCTTCAGTGGCATGAATTGGACGATAGAGTTTCCCTGTCACTGCCAGACCTGACTCGTCAACAATTCTTATCGTCTTGATATCTATATTCCCAAATCATTCTGCACTAGATGTGCTAGAAACGCAGAACCTCCAATTAGGAATAGACAGAGTATGAACGCTTTCCACTTTAGATCTAGAGCAATTGGCAATCGCACTATTCTTCCCTCTTGCATTTTTACAGAACTGAGGATTATTGCAACCACACATTTAGGTGTCTTGGTTTGGGTCCAGTGTCTGTACTATGATACTGTTGAGAAACCTTGGAGTTGCCTCATGGCTCTAAGTGTTCGTCCATGTTGTGCATCGTTACACTCTTCCAATCTACCTGCTACTGTTTGTATCTCAACAATTCTTCTACCACAAGAAACTCCTGGCTGTTGACTATCAAGAAGTACATCAAAGATATAGCTTCTCAACTCATCTGACATATTTGGAAAATTATCTTTTGACAGAGATTTTTGAGTCGTTTTCATTTTTAATCCCGATTGCTTCATTGCCTTCTCGATTGAATCAAGTTGTGAAGTGGGAATACCCATTGTTGATATTCCTAGTGTGCTTAGGATTGCATTGCCATATGACGTCATCCATAGTGAAGAGATGTCTGCCCGGTCATCCAATATCTTTACTCGCGCCCTCTCAATCTCTTTCTTACGTTGCTCTATTACATTGTGTATCAGCTTTGATGCCTTAGTAGTAGACATTGCCTCAACATCCATGAATAGTGTCGAGCCGCCATTCTTTATTTGGTCTTCCAGTAATTCTATCATTCGATTGTATAGAAGATGCCTTGCTTCATCAACGCTGGCTGTTGATGGAATTGCAGTTAGAATATCATCCAACGGACCATCATAGATACCTAGTTCAGGCATGGAGAAGAGTTGGAGTAAGAGCTTCTGCATAGGAATCCAATTACTCGAAGAAAAATCATTACTTCTTAGATTGGCCAAGATATCAAATGATTTGTTCCAGAATGCTTCAGTAAGAAGCGATTTTGATTCTGAGTCAACCTTTTCAAATTCTGATTCCGTGTCTTGGAAGAGTATGTCAATAGATGGATGAATGGAAATCCTCGTTTCAAGATCCTTGAAAATCCTACGAGATGTACCAACCAGAGATACTGGTGTCACATCAATACGACCAAGTTCGTTCTTTTCAATAAGCAACTTTTCAAGATTATTGCAGAGCGCAAGTGGCCAAAGATCTAACTTACTAAGATTGTTTGAGGATAGATCTAGCAGTCTAAGCTTGTATGCATTTGCTAATGGTGTTAGATTGATTTTGGATAGGTAATTGTTGTCAATTCTGAGAGATTGAAGGTTTAGTAAATCCGATAGTGGGGAGAGGTCAATCTCCTTTATTTTATTTACACCTAGATCAAGATACGCAAGGGTCCTTACGTTTGTGAGAGGAGTGAGATCTATATCTTTGAGTGAATTGAATCCGAGTACAACGCTTCTGAGATCCTTACAACTCTCAAGGGGTGTAAGATCAATTTCTGCGATACAATTTCCAGATAACAAAACCATTGATAGATTTGGATGTCTTGAGAGTGGTGAAAGGTCAACCTCTCTAATTCCTAGGTGACTCAATCCTGCAAAGGGTGCTCCAGAACTTATAGCAATCTCCTGTTCTTGACCATCACTCACATATGCTGTTATTTTCAGCTTGCTCATCTACCTCTTCCCCCAACAATGACCATCAGGAGTATATGCTTACAGATACTAATAAGCTGCACAAAATTGAGGATTACCTACTAACACAAAAGGTTCTAATTCCATCCATACTGTATATGTGGATATTATTAGTCGGCTCGTGGTATCCACAATCTGAAGTCCGCTCCCTCACTAGGCACATCGGGAATACGGTCATGAACACTCAGAGTTGCATTGTACCGTTCAGATATCTTCTTAGCTTGGTGAACTCCTATACCTCCAAACCTCCGGTTTGGATCAAAGAGATTTTCCTTACTGTCATCTGTCAGCCCCGGACCATTGTCTGAGATAGAGAGCAGATATCCATCTCCTAATTCTCGAAGTGATACCCATATCTTTCTTTGATTTGATGGATTGTGGACAATCCCGTTCTCAAAGATGTTCATCAATAGATATGTCAGATACTGACCCGCTAATACAGTCGCAGAATCGAGGTCAATATCTTGATTAAACTCAACATCGGGGTAAGTTTCCTGTATGACTGAGATTCCATCTTCAAGTGATGCAATGAGAGAAGTAGGTTGCAGTTGTTCGACAAGAAGTTCTTCCGTGGCATGTATCTTTGTGATCAGAGCCACTGACCTTTGAATAGTATCATTGACATAGTCAATAACGGATGTAGCTTCAGGACCTAGATCCATATGATGCAGAAATTCTACTCCCATCGAAATAGCTTGAAGCTGGTTTCTAATGTCATGTCCCATTAAATCCAGATACAGCATTGCAGTATCTGCAGCTCTCCGTGTGTCTGCTTCAGCTCTATACTGCTCTGTCCTGTCCCGAATGACGGTGAGTACGTATCTCACTTCACCATCTGCACGAATTGGAATTCTACTAACATCAGTATAGATTTCGTGACCCCTCACCCATGAATGTTCTATCTTCTGTTGGGATTCACCATCACGGAATATCTGTCGGTATTCCTCTGAGGTCGATTCTGAAAGAAACGGAAACGCTTCATTTATTGTCTTATACATGAAGTCGCCATCAAGTCCAACAGCATTACCTAATTGTTCAACTGCCTTGTTCATTAGGATAATTTGAAGATCCT
>JAEOST010000116.1 GCA_016840245.1 Candidatus Thorarchaeota archaeon | reverse complement strand
GTGACTGAATCATATTCGACTGCATGTATCTTGGAAAGAAAACCATCTGCCTTCAGGTACGAAACATAAACGATAGCCTCATCACTCTCTCCAGAAATATTGTACCTGTATCCCCATTGATACCAATTCTCTAGAGCAGTAACATTCCAGATATCAACAGGGTCACCCCCCATAATACCAGCAAGCTGAGTTTCATCCTCAACAAGACTAGACATCAGACTCCAATTTCCAGTTGGTATAATAAATTTGAAACCAATTTGCAAAACGAATGCAAATCCCTCCAATCCCATTGATGAACCATTCAGATATTCTAAGGTTGAATCTTCAGGAATACTAGGTATATCATCATAGTCTAACAATGGATCTGGAATTGAATCAGGGGTACTGCTGACATTGATTATCACAGGTTCATCAACCCAATCCATGTATCTATATTGGATTATGAAGACATCTCCTCCATGTGTATTCCACTCCAGATTCTGACTTGTCTGAGCTACTGCTGGCGTGGGAAAAAACAAACTTAGCATAAGCACTGAAAGTAGTATTATCGATCTCTTTCTCATATCGCTCTCCTCAACGATGCTAAGAATACTAGTCACTATATCTAAAAAATCAATCGAATCAATTCGTTCTTATTGCAGGCATATGTGTTCTTTCGGATACTCAGAATACAGAACCCTTGTATCGGTTAATTTACCATTGTTATGATTCCAGACATAAGGAACATCCTCTACTTTCCATCTATAGTCAGATTCGAGTCGATCTTTTAGTTCAGCTTCCACAACTGGATTATGTAATTGGTATCCTCTGTATTCCCAGACTAAACTATAATGATTTTCAAGACCCTTTCCAACCAAATCACAGAGCTGTGCCATATAAGCTAAACAATCAATACCCAACTCACTACTCTCTAGGAATGCATATCCAAGGTGAAGGACCATACACTGTGAACCGTGGTTTGATGTAAACTTCTCCACAATTGGATCAATACCTGCAATGAGCTTGGGATGTTTCCTCCTCAAGAGTTTCTTGTGTGAATCACTCAAGGCATTCTGACACAGAATTGCAATTGCATCGATATGTTCAGGATCAATGTCCTTGTACATCATACTTCCCGCTGATAGTGATATTAGAACTTTGGTCAGTCCAGATTTCTCAGGAACAAAATCCGCTGTACCCATGACAGCGAAATCCTCAAGAATACTATGCATTCTATCTCGGAATTCTTCAACTTCTTTTTCCTGTTGATTTTCATCCTTCATAGAAATCCCTCCTCTAGATGGTTGGAGTTAAATTAATTTCATCACCAATTCTGTAGAACCGAACAATCCCATCGGTTGCGCTTACGACGAACGAACGTGGATTATGTCTTGATGCTACAGAGAGAACTCGCCCACTGTCAAGTTGATAATTAGGGTCACTGAGTTGGACGATTTTTTCTCCTGATTCAGCTGAATGTACGATGTTGTCACAGAGTATGTATCCTCCCTCAGGATCCCAAGTGATGTTCGTATATTTGCCACGTGATTTTTCAAATACTTCTTCACCACTCTCTGTCTTCCATACTATCAGCCCCTTACTAGTTGCTGCTGCAAGATGCCTAGAGTCCGGAGAGAATTGAAAATCATATGTATCACTCCTGCTTAGGCTAGTGACAGTTTCAGGAATGCCTTTGAGGACCGAATCGAGTGTCATTATGTCAATACTTGAGTCTTGAATCGAACCCAATCTTCCTCGTGATTGTATACGGAAAGCTATCCATTTGTAATCTGGCGAAATCTTGAATGGCCCAAGAAATGAATACGATTTAGTCAGATCATGAAATTTAGCCCCAGGTCCGAACATGGTCTTGCTACTTACGGTATGATCCCACACAACGGTATGATTCATACTCTTGGGTCTATTTCTTACCGGACCGCTGAATAAGAGCATCTGAAAATTGATCAAGTGATTGCCATCAGCAGAAAATCCTACAACTGAATTATAGCCCATTAGACCAGGATCCTTTCTTGCCAAGGACATTGGGTAGTTTGGATCGTATGTGTCGCTCTCGAACAGATCGAATGTGTTTAGAACTTTGGATGAACCAATATCGATTACACTTGCACTCGCCTGCTGTCCCACAGCTAATAATTTCCCGTTGGGTGATAATGCCATGTCACTGACAATTTTCCCATCTGATACCCACTCAAAAATCGTTTTCATCTGTTTTATATCCCATACAGCAACAGCAGTATTCTCTCCACGAAATAGCAGGTATCTTCCATCAGAAGAGGACTTGACATCGTACACTTTTGAAGGACCAGCATCACCTAACGATGGGAATGGTAGGCGTCCATCAAGAAATCGTGCTGGCTTTGATGGTTCGGGGATACTACGTCTTATTGAGTCTGGAAGATGTGGGTATGCCTTTCTCAGCGCCATATCCGCCTCTTCATCCCGCTTGTGTTGCCTGAGTAGTTTTATCAACTCTATCCAAGCCATTGGTTCATCCGGTTTTAGTGCTACTGCTTTCTGATAGAACTTGATGGCTTCAGTCTGCATGGTTCGGTCATGCTGGCTGAGTGCTAGAGCAAGACCAATCATGTCATGAACCTCTTTTGGATTAAGCTCAATTACTCTCTTCAGGGCTCTTTCTGATGTGGTAAATTCCTTCTTCTGCCTTGAGATTGCTGAATAAGCTAACCAGAGATCAATGTCCTGTGTTTCGAGTTGAAGTGCTCTCTCTATTGCAGTTGTTGCTTCGTCATACTTTCCCAGATGGAGATTTGCGATACTGAGACCATGCCATCCTTCAACTGATTCTGGATTTATCTTCACAACTTTCTCGAATGCTTTTCTTGCATCCTTATGCTTGTTCAATCTTACGAAAAGTTGACCGAGTGATACCCATCCCTCAAGATAATCGTCCTTCGCTTTCACGGATTTCTTCATTAGGTCAACTGCTTTGTCAAGTTCATTTCTTTGGTATGCGAATGTTGCTAGTCCTAACCATGCGAGATGTGCTTTCTGTTCAATGGAAACAGCTCTCTCGTAAGCTTCCTGAGCTTCCTCGAATCTTCCTTGTAGATGCAGAACCTGACCAAGAGCTGCCCATGTAAAGCCATCTCTTGGATTCTCACTCAACTTTGAGCGGAGGATTTCTTCTTGTTTCTTCACTTCTCCCATCGACAGGCAACCACCATCTGATATCATGTATCCGCTCTGTAAAGAGAGTTGCGCATCCTCATTCACTCTTTCTTACCTTAAGCACAATCACAAACAGTACCAAAGATATGATGACTCCAACTGCAGCACCAATAGCAAACATCGCCAAACCACCATCCCCGGGTGCTGGAGGTCCTGTAGATGTAGTCGCACTCGTCGTGGTTGATTCTTCTGTTGTTGTTACTGGTTGGGTTGTACTTGTCGTTGGTGTAGTTGTCGTAGAGGCTACAGTTGTTGTTTCTGACGTAGTAGCTGTAGTTGTGATGGGCTCAGAAGTTGTTGTCGTTGGTTCTTCGTTCACTGTCACGACAATTGTATCGAATGCCTCATTGCCAGACAAGTCCGTTACTTTCAGAGTCACATTGTGAGTCCCAAGTGGGAATCCATCTACGTAGAATCCGATTGGGGACCCCTCCCACATACCACTTCTCTCGAGACCTCCATCTATGAAGATGAAGTACTGATTGGGTCTTAGTTCAGTCATTGTCCAGGTGATGCGGTGACCCGTTTCTCCAACAATGTATTCTATGTCCTCTGGCCCAACTATGTACGGGGATGTTGTATCTTGTACGGTGACGGACTCTTCTATCACTCTCCAGTGACCAAGCCCATCCTCCATGAGAATCCTATAATTTATCACTCCAATTGTTACAGGCCAAGAATATGAATATCTACCAGCATAATTCAGCATACTGTGATTCTTATCTCCAATCTCGATTGCGACAGTAGGTACACCGAACGGATGAGAGAT
>JAEOST010000115.1 GCA_016840245.1 Candidatus Thorarchaeota archaeon | reverse complement strand
TGGGATACTTGACATCGTCTATAACAATGTAGGGAGATTCCTTGCCATATAGATAGTCTGATCCTTCAGCACTAGTGAGAACTGCGTTATAGAATGCGAGTTGATTTTCGATAACTGGATCCATGTAAACAAGATCACTGGAGATTGGGTCATCAAATGAATAGACCCACTCACGAGCCCATGAGAGAGCTGTGTGGTCACCGTAATCACTTGTGTAGTCAACATGCCATGTGTCATTCATGAAGCTGAAGTCCCACCAGTACTCTGTATCTGGAGCAACCTCATTCATATTGACTAAGAATGTGACATAGAGGTCATCATCCTCGGTCCAGTTGTTCAATCCACTAACAACAGCAAAGTCGCTATCAATCCTAGAGTTTGGACCCTCCCAATGGATTCCCTCAGTCTGCCATACTTCGTCAGCCTGATTGTAGTACCACCACTCCCAGTGCCAGCCATAGACTTGAGTCCAAGCCCAACGCCAGTGTTCTCCATAATCCCACTCCCATGTCATAGTGGTCTCATTGTATTCCTGATACCACTCTGTGAAGTTAGTATAGACATAGTCTTCATAGAGACCGTATGTGTAATTGCGTTTCTGAGTCATGTTAAATGCATCTAAAATGACTGTACCGTCAAGTCTGTATGTAATCTTGTAGCGTAGATCGGACCAACGTTCCTCCTCACCGCTCCAGTAGCCATCCCAGGCGTTTAGATTAATTGAAACTGCATCAATATCATCAGCAATCAATGCACCACCTTGTAGACTAGCCTTGACCATGAAGTTTTCGCCCTTTTCTGCAGCGAAAATCCATCCACCGGATGAAGTACCATCCTCAAGTAATAGGTTAGCAATAGTAACAGGTGTTTCGATTGAGATATCCTTGGCTAATTCATATTCATCATGAGTTTGACGAGCCCCGGAACCTTCTTCCATGTACCATCCCTCAGCACTGAAGTAGTAGTCGGGGCCTCCATAGACCCGCTCCTCAATACGGAGTGGATAGTCCCTTGTCACGGGCATGATATCAGTGAAATGACCACCAAAGTCTACTACTAAGTCTTGACCAATAGTCAGGGCTGAACATAGTGAAAGATTAAGTTCGTAGAATAATGGAACGTCAACAAGTGGTTCATATACCTCATAGCACTCAGAATACATTCCATATCCTGGATTATACACCTCAAATGGATAGGTACAGTATGAGTAGAAGAGGTAAAGATCGAAGCTATCAGTGGACTGATTCCACTTAGCAACGTACTCCTTATTGACCGAACTTGGCCATGACTCTACTTCAAGAGAAGTTTCATTGAGCCATCTATAGGTATATTCGAAACGAGTGCCTGTTTCAATGGGTTCACGGTATGAATGGACTCCATAGACATCCTTCATCACAGTTACTTCAACAACTGGATCCCAGACATAGGTCTTCTGAATCTCATCAAATACCCAACCACCATATTCAGTGACAGGTACAGAGTAGTATCCGGTGACATTTACAATTCTGTCAATATAATCAGGTACATAGAATCTAAACTCTACAGACTCTGGTGTGTTTCCAGTTATGTTGAACCTGACAATGAAGTCATCACCACGGGTCACAGTGTAGAGATCGTTACCCTCCAAGTCGAATTTCTCGAGGGTATATCTTCCATCGTATGTATACGAATATGCATCATCGGGATGCAGACCAATTGCCATTGCTGTACGTTTGTAATCCATTCTGTTGTAAGAACCATATGAATTCCAATCGCTGTCTGATACATCCAAATTCAGCTCGTAAAGACCAAGAGGTACTGCATCATTGAAGCTAACTACAAAAGTCACATAGTAAGCGTTTGAGTCATACGAGAAATCACACTCGGGTTCGACCAAATCTAAAAATGGAGTTTCTGGATACGTTGGATATGTTGGACCTTCATCAGTGTAGTTGTAGATGGATGAATATACACTCCAAGGTTGGTATGACTCGTTCCTCCAATTCATTTCGAAGTTGACCTGATAGTTCCAATCAGGTGTAAGTAAATATCCGTTGATTCGAATATCTTGGATATATACTTCTTGAGTAAAGAGTGATTTAGGAACCATAACATTGAATGTTATCTCCTCGTCAATATCGGCATAAGTATCTTCAAAATCGAAGGGCAATCCACTCTCATGATATACCTCATAAGTTGGACTCGGTCCAAATAACCAATTTCTGTTCTCCCATTCCCATTCATCACTATAACTGTCGCTGCTCTGTTCCCACCAGACAAATGTCCCATTATCTGTAGTCTGTGCAGGAACCGCTTGGACAGGATTGTAACTCAATCTAGTGATACTGTCTGATGTAGAGCTCGTGGGTTCAGAAACCACAGCACTACCAAAAGACAGTGAAACCATAAAGAGGAGGATCATCATTAGTGAGAGGACCTTCCCCTTGTTTAATCCTGTATGCATTTTGCAATCTCCATTGCGCGGCCCCATTGACTTGTGCGTGCGTTCGACACCAAGTCCATGTAGACAGGTTAGGTTGATACGACAGATGAATTTCGCCAATTATTGTAATGACGTATCAAACACATGGTGTGCGGCGTAGTCAATTGAGGCAAATTCTAGTAAATCTGAGTTTATAGCAAAATAAGGTTATAGCGTAGGAATTCGGTTCAAAAATTCGATATTATGCCGCCCCGAGAAGATTGAAAAAGGACCAAGGTCGGGCTTGACATATAGAGGAATCATGGTGTATAAAATTGTGTGAAGTTACATGGACATACCAAGCATCCGACAAAACTGGCAGTCTTGAGATAGACGAGGATATCATTGAGATTGATTTGGTTCGCAAGAAGATCACAAGCATAGATTTTACACCATTGATAGATTGCAAGCAAATTGAAGTCATTCTTTTAGATGGGAATAAGCTAACTGAGATCGACCTTGCTCCACTTTCAACATTTCCTGATCTCAGAGAGCTTGGACTATCGAAGAATCAACTGACACAGGTTGACTTGGAAGTACTCAGAAACTCGGTCAATCTAGAGATGCTAAACTTGGGTTCGAATCAATTGACCGGCATCGACCTAGAACCACTGCGGGGACATCCGAGTCTCAAAAGACTTCGATTGTTCAACAACGGATTGGGTTCACTTTCTTTAGAGGCAATTACAGGATGTAAAAGTCTGGAGATTCTGGAGATTGAGAACAATAGCATCCCTCAGATAGACCTCTCACCATTGGCAAGTTCCACCAACCTGATACAGTTGAATCTGATGTATAATGGACTAACCTCACTTGACCTCAGCCCATTGTCAGGTTGCACTCAATTGCAGTTTCTCTATCTTCATCAAAATGAGCTGGAGTCAATAGATTTGACACCACTTTCTAACTGCACGGAATTGCGAATACTAAGACTTGGCGGCAACAATCTTAGTGAAATAGACTTGGAACCAATTTCATCATGCAGTGAGTTGAGAAGACTTGAACTTGCACTGAATAATCTGACAGCAATTGACCTATCACCACTATCATCAGCAGTGAACCTGACAGCACTCGACATTGCAAGAAATAGTCTCACAAGTATTGACCTAGCACCACTTACAAATTGCAAAGATCTTGAGGAGATCTATCTTTCAAGTGACCACAAGGAAGAGAGGAATCAGTACGAGCTACTCGATATCTCACCACTTTTTGGATGCACATCACTCGAAGATATTAGTGTACCAAAAGACAGTCAGATTACTGCCAAGAAGAAATTGAAGAGTAGCGATGAGATACCTTATGCCATTGAAGAGCTCATTGATGATAATAGAGTGAGCTGGGTCTAAGTATCATTTGTGAACAGTCTTAAGTAAGAGATGCAGATTTTTCAACCTAATAAAATTTGGAAGGTTTCCCAAATGGACAAGGATGAAACTCTCGCATTTATTGACAAACAGATAGAGCTTGAAGAGCGTATTATGAAAATCGTGAAGGAAAACGTTGACCAGTTAGGTAACGCCTTCATCAAGGACCTCTTGCTAGGTATTTCTCAGGACTCACTAAAGCATGCCGCTTTACTCAAGTCTCTCAGAAAGGCCGTTGAGGGCCCAACACCGTTCATCAGCACACAGGATCGTGACAAGATAGCCAAGGGTATTGCAAAGCATATCGAGATGGAAGCAACCGCCATCGAGACCTATGGCGAGCTTGTTGAGAAGAGTGACAATGATCAGGTCAAGACAATTGCTGCTATGATAAAAGAGGATGAGATACGTCATCACAGTTTACTCAGGGAACTTCACAAGGCAGTAGTAGAACCAGAAACCCTTACCGAGGAGATGGTCTGGGATATGCTCTGGAAAGACTCACCATGGCATGGTAGTCCAGGTGGGTAGAAAACTAAAGGCGGACCTGTGCTGTATAATCACTCTAGCACAGAGTCCACTATCTCTTTGAATTTGTAGTCTAGCTGCTCGATGCCAACTCCAGTCTTTGCTGAAATCATCGCGCACTGCATTCCAAACTTCGTGCAGAATCGTTCCATCTCAGTTTCAAGAGCTGTGAAGTCACTACTAATCAAATCAATCTTGTTTGCTACAAGTATGAACTTGTCACGGTCAGATCCATTGAAGTCAAAATTACCATATTCCTGAGCAGTTGGAATCCAATAGTTGTAAAGATTGTCCAGCGTGGGGAGATGTGAAGCATCAAAGAAGAATAAGCCAACTTTTGCTCCACGTATCATTCCCTTCAGAGCTTCGATGAAACGACGCTGACCCCCGAAATCCCATACACTCAAGGTCACATCGCGACCGCTTGGCAGGGTTGTCTTGAGAGTATCAAAGCTAGCCCCAACTGTCGTCTTCAACATAGAAGGGTCGGGAAATGTCCCTTGAGTCCAGCGTGTGGTGAAAGAAGTCTTGCCACACTCTGTATCTCCAAGGACAACAGCTTTGATAATCGCCATTTCTATCTCAGTCCATTCATACTCTAGCGGTACTTAATCCTACGTAGTATCTCACTGCGCTCTAAACACCGCTCTTGGGTTACTGAAGATTAACAACAGACCTGCAGCGGACATCACTATCGCCAGCACCTCAATTGAAGCTATGCCAATGATGACATCAGCATACATGGCTACAATACCAATTGCAAGAGCAGCGAACATGAATGCCAGGAATCTAGCGCCTGCCATAGTAGAACCCGCACGTGAGAGTTGCTGTGCAACTCTAATGAATCCAATGAATCCTATAATGAGCAGGAATATCAGAGGTATGTAAAGTGGGTCAAGCTCCCATCGTTGATAGTGAAGATCTACTCCAATATCAGGTATCTCTGTTGCTAGATCAATCCATCTCACTTGTGTGGCTCCAAGAGCAACAAGCATTCCACCAAATGCAATCAGTGCTTCTCGGAATACTCGTAGTTTTCCTTCGGAGAGGGTAGCAGACATAGCAGCCAATGTGAATGTACAGACAGCAATCACTCCGAATATCCAGTCTAGGAACAGGATATTGTCATCCCATGTGCCGCCAGATAAACCGTAGGCAATTGAGAAGTTGTTCATATGAGTTATAGCTAGAATTGATACAAAGAACAGTGTCACTGCAATGTAGACTGGAGTTCTTGCTCGAGTCACTATTGCCTGTTCAAGGAAGAAATCCAGAGGTATGACTGTGCATCCTCCAGCAAAGGCTGCTGTGAGCGCGAATATGAAGATGGTATAGTTACCAGAAAGGATTGCAGATATTGCTATTGATACTCCAACAGTTATTGCAAAGAAAGCAACACCCCGGGAGATGATTCTCCTCCAAGGCCTCAGCATCGAAACCATTACAGCTGCTGCAATGATAACAGGCAGGGCCTGCAGAGCAAAGAATTGTGGAACAGCAAAGAGATCTATCATAGAAGCAGTTCCAGCTGAGATTATCAATGACACAACAATAACGAACATAGAAGCTGTAAATGGTGAGGCTGATGCACGAAGCAAGTATAGTGAAAGTGCTACCATCGCTATAGTCAGTGTTCCCAATGGTATCATTGTGAAAATGGTTGAAATGTTGATATCAGGAATGGCTATTCGTATTAGCACAATACCTGCAAGAATCATACTCATGATGAGAGTCAAGATACCTCCCCTTAGAACGGATTGTGGTTTTTCAAAAAGCAAGTTGATTTGAGATATTACCAAAAAGGTAATTGTGAATCCTACAATCATAACAGTTAGTTCGGGTAAATAGATTCCAGCTAAAACAACAAGCCCAAGAAAGACATTAGACAACCCAAACCATTCAAGAGATCTAGCTGTCTGTGGACTGATATCATCGTAGACACTTCTAAGTCTACGAGCGTATATGATTGCTGTACCAAACAGCAATGTAACACTCAGAAGCCCAGCAATAATAAACGTAAGTACAAAATCCATTTTCTTTCCTCCCTAGCTCCAAAGTCGCTCCAGTTCTTTTCCTCGTTTCTCAACTTCTTTCTCCAATTTACTTAAATCATGTTCAGAAGAATCGGGATTATTGATAATGGTCTGCAATGCCTGTCCTGTTTCGTTCTCATTGTCACCTTCACAAATTATCAGATAAGGATCCATACTGCAATATGCAATCACACCTCTCTCAGACTTCATGAAGTTTGGAACACATTGATCCATACCACCTGAACTCCTCAATGCAGCAGAGATGAGTTGCACAATTCCAGTTAGTAGTGCAATCCGTTCTTCCCTACTTTCATCAGTCGGCCAAAGGACTTCAGATTTCATATCATCTAAACGTACTTTCGCAACAAGATGGACTGGCATTTACTTCCGCCCTCCAAAAGCACTCTTGACCCAATCAAGTTCGTCGGGCTTTTCTTTCGGCTTTGATGATGACCCCGCTTCAATAGGGACAGCAATGTCGCGTACACCCAACTCATCATCTCGAAAGTACAAGGTTACTAGAAGTTCATGACCATTTTCACATTCTGACAATAATGTCGGAGAACGGCCTTCCTCAACAATTGCCTTCTTGATATTTTCAATTTCCTCATCAGAGAGGTCAATGAACGCACCAGAAGAGCACTGGGGACATGAGAATACTAACTGCATCTGCAATAACCAGTACAAAGACGAATTCTAACCTATAATTAAGATTACTATGATGAAGCCGTTAATTCATTGTATAAGAATTGAAAGAAGTTTCAGAATGTTATGCTTCACACTATCGAACTAACTAATAGTACTTTGAGAGAGAAACGAGTTACAGATGGGAAAAAAGTAATCGTCTAATCTTACGGATTGGGTACGAATCGTTCTAATATTTCCATGAACAGAGAATCGAGACGATCTATACCAACACCAGTCCTCGCAGAGAGAAATGTCCCTTGCATCCCATATTTTTCATGAAGGAATAGCATCTCTCCAGCTACGAAATCAATTCGCTCATTATCAATGAGGTCTACCTTGTTGGCAATAACTATGAAGCGTTCACCATCACCGTCTTTAAGCTTCAGATTACTGTTGGATTCAATAGCTGGAATCCAGTACCCTTCAAGATTGTCTAGTGTCTGAAGTCTTGTCACATCAAAGAAGAGCAGACCAACGACTGCACCTCTAATCATTGACTGTAAGGCTTCAATGAATCGGGTCTGACCCCCGAAATCCCAAATACTCAGGGTGACCTCTCCAGTATTTGGAACCTCAACCTTCTTTGTGTCAAAACTTGCTCCAATTGTAGTTCTGAGAAATGTAGGGTCCGGAAAATTACCAGTGGTATAGCGTTGAGTGAATGAGGTCTTGCCACATTCAGTATCCCCCAACACTACAGCCTTGATAATCTTCATTCTAATCCACCGAAGGTTCAATTTCCTGATAAGTCTGTTCTATGGTTTCCCCTGTACTACGACGTTGTAGAGTCCTTAAGATCCTAGCAGTAGCAGGTGGGCTACTTAGAACTGCAAGTCCTCCTGCAATCATCAAAGAAACAATCACAAAGAGTAATGGAAAATCATCGCTGAACATTGTTGCGACCGCAATCATAACGATACTTGTAACAAACGACATCAATCGACCAGCTGCTCCCTTACCACCTGCTCGATATATTCGAACGGCAACTCGGGTGTATAACAGAAGTCCGATTATTACAACGACACCAAACATAAGCCAGAAGAGGTTATTGTCCCATCTGTCTTCTTGTATGAGTGGAAACGCTAATAGTGCCAATGCAGTTCCAAAGATGAACATTGCTTCACGAGTGACTGCATGCACCCAATCACCAAATACAGATGAAACAGATCCCAACATATATGCTCCTGCTGCAACAGCACCTATTATGAGATTAAACCAAATCATATACTGATTCCATGCATCTCGTGGATCTACAATTCCAGCACTAAGCACAGGATCAAGCAACACCTGATTATACATTGCCCATCCAAGTGTTTGAATGATGACGAGTAATGTGACAAAGACAATGGTAACAGAGATGTACCGTGGTGCTCGTGCGCCTGATGTAACTGCTTGCCCAGTAAAATAATTGAGAGGTGCAATGAGACAATTTGCTACAATGAGCTCAGCAAGTCCGAAAACAAATGTAGCCCAATCACCAACATAGAGTGCACCAATTATCAGAGGTAAAATCATACTAAACGCAAACAGCATTAAGAATGCAGCAATCATATTTACTGCAGGCATTCTAACTGTACTGAAAATCGTCGCTGCAACAACCAAAGGAAGGATTAGAATCATGAAATATTCTGGATTCACCCATATCCATCCTGTTGCACCAATTACCCAAGTTGACAGATACATCACTAACATTGCGAACAGTGATACTGTGAACAATGATGGATTCTCTCGTAAGAGAACAACGGCAAAATACACACTACCAATGAGTAGAATAAGAAGTGGTGTCATTGTGAAAATGATGTTAGCAAAAGATTCCGCGTAGATATGAATGAAATGAGAATCTGGAAGTGTAAGGTATAGGTCTAATCCTTGTAGAATCCCATCAAATATTGTGCTAGTCAGCATGACTATCACACCCACTGTACCTTTTCGCGCTCGATCAAATGGGAATAGAATCCAGAGCTGGGCAATCAGGATACACCCGAGAAAGAAGGCACCAGTAGTATAAATTAGAAAGCGCAAAGATTCCGTTAAACCAACGCTGGTTGCTGCAATCATGGAAATCCCGGAAAGTCCGTATGCAACGAGAGCTCTCCTGGTTCCCTGAGTAAGTTCAGGGTAAATCTCTCTGACTCTCCCTGCAAATATTATTAGTGACACAATAATAACAGAATAGATAACACCACCAGCATCAAGCAAAGCTTGATAGAAGAAGTCAAAATAACTCATAATCATAGAACCTCCTATCCCCAGAGACTGCTCATCTCTCTTCCACGTTTCCTCAAAGCCTTAGATACGATTGCAATCAGCTCTTCCTCACTGCAGTCTGAGTTTCCTCTGATTAGTGTCAATACGTCGCCAGCTTCCTTTTCGTTTTCAGCTTCGCAGATATACAGTTTCTCTTCTCGTTGCATGTAACCGACGGTCCCCTTATCCGATTTCATGTAGAATGGTACACCAGGTGTGAGAACTGTTGACTCATCACGTTTCAATGCACTCTGCACAAGCTGCACAATTCCAGTTAATAGGGCAATGCGTTCGCCACTCTGTTCTTCAGGAGGATAGAGAACCTTTGATGCCATATTGTCCATAAACACACGTACAACCATTCTAACAACCATTAGGTTCCACCGCCGAACGCTTTTGTCAACCAATCAACATCGGACTTTGGTTCTTCAGTTTCAGCCCGAACCGCAACAACAACATCTCGTATTCCTAATCCTTCGCCGCTACGTAAATTGTAGAGTGTCACAAGCAACTCATGCGAATTTTCACATTTGATGATCAGAGTCGGTGAACGCCCCTCATTCAATATCCGTTGTTGTATCTGGCCAGCCTCATCATCTGTCATTTGGACTTTGGCTTTGCCTTTACATTGAGGGCATTGAAATTGGAGTTCCATCTACTATGTGTCACCTCTAATTGGTCCCGAGTTTTCTCGGACACTTTCATTACTTAAGGTTACTCCGATGTATATATTCCATTTTATCGTTCTACTATCAAAAGTACGAAAATTGACGAATTCTGGTATAACCCAATGCTTATGTTCCATGTTGTATGATGGACTCAGAACACCATTTATGCGGAGGAGCCGTGACTATGACAGTTGAGGATGTCAAGAGAACAGACCAAGGACCAGCACTAATGTTGTCGAATGAAGCAGTTGTGAGGGGTGTCCTTGAAGCTAATACAAAGGTAGTTGCATTCTATCCTGGATCACCTGTTTCTGAAATAATGGACACCTTTGGAGAAGTACTGGACCACTTTGGCGACTACAAAATGGAGATCTCGGTCAACGAGAAAGTTGCCTTGGAGACCGTAGCAGGTGCATCAATGGCGGGACTACGTTCATTCACGTCCATGAAGAGTGTTGGAATGAACGTAGCTAGTGATGCCATGTTCAGTATCGCGTACACGGGTGTCAATGCGGGATGTGTGTGTCTCATCGCAGATGATCCCTATGCTCATTCATCGCAATCTGAGCAAGATGGTCGCTACTTTGGAGAATCTGCCTATGTTCCTATGATTGAACCATCAAATGCCCAAGAGGCATATGAGATGGTAAAGTGGGCTTTTGACCTCTCAGAGAAATACAAGACCCTTGTCATTGTGAGGACAACAACTAGAGTGAACCATCAGAGATCAATGGTTACACTCGAGGAGATGAAGAGGACACCTTTCAAGAAGAACAAATGGTCGGATGTGAAAGGACAATACTTCACTGTGGGACCAATCGCTAGACGTTTGAAGGGAGAGCTCCTTGAGAAGACAAGAAAAATCAAGGATGAGATTGAGGATAGTCCATTCAACTTTGTTGAGGAAGGTGAAGGTAAGGTTGGTGTTATCACTGCGGGTGTATGCTATCTCCACACAAAAGAAGCAATGCAGAATCTTGATGTAAGATTGCCAGTACTGAAACTCGGAACCATCTTTCCGTTACCAGATAAGAAGATATCAAAGTTCATTGAAGAACTGGACACTCTCATTGTAATCGAAGAACTTACTCCATTCCTTGAAATGCGAATCACTGCCTTGGCAAAAGATGTGAATCCGTCTCTCAAGATTGTTGGAAAAGTCAGTGGCGACTTCTC
>JAEOST010000114.1 GCA_016840245.1 Candidatus Thorarchaeota archaeon | reverse complement strand
TTCGGAACTTTTGCTCTCATGTATCTAACACCATATGCTTTCATACGTTGGGAGGGTGGAACTAGTATCAATGAATTAGGAGTAGAGGTAGATGATGATACAGTTCCCCACCTTATCATTGGTCTAATTGCTGGTGTCGTTGCCGGTGCTGTCGTTGTTGTTATTGCTCTGTTATATGGTGGTCAATTGAGACCTTTAGCTGAAATCACTGATTCTCTGATTATTGGAGAGATTGTTATCACAATACCGGTCGCTTTCTTTGAAGAACTAGCTTATCGCGGGTATTTCATGACACGGATGGAGCGAGTATTGGGTCGGGGCCAAGCCATTGTTGGAAGTTCAATCCTTTTTGCACTTCTTCATTTCTCATGGTGGGTGCTATATTCAGTTCCTCCTCTTCTAATTCTGCTCTTTACTCTGAATATGACTCTGGGTGGAATTGTTCTTGGAGCGTCTTACTATATGTCCGGGAAACGTCTTTGGCTCCCAATCGCATTTCATTTTGCTTGGAACATGGTAGCATATATTGTGTTTCCCACATTCCCAATCGAATCAGTGGTTATGCCAGAGATTTTTCAGGTTGAGTGGGGAATAACTACAATACCTGCGTTCATCTTTGGTCTGTCATTAATTTGGATGTTGATTCTGCAAACGAAAAAGAAAAAATAGAATGGGGGTCGGATTGAGCCCGACCCATTTCCTTCATTGATCCGGAGCGGGTGGAACTTGATGACGGTCCATCTTTGAAACCAACATCGTGATTCCGCTGACACCAAGAACCGCGACAATCTCACCCTCCATAATTGGAGGTCCAGTTGTCTTTGCCCACCAAATTTCTGCTCCAACCTTAACCTTCCCCTTTGGATTGATGTCAGTGATTGCCTTCACTTGATCCATCTTGCCATACTCGTATTCAGGCCAACTCTCATAGTCCCGAAGGAAGAAGAAGTATAGCGCCATCAGACACAGAATTGTGCCAGCCATGAAATAGACTGGCAATCTGCCTGAGGGGTCGATAAGAACTGATAGGAAAATTGCTATGCCATAAAATGGGAATAGTTTGATACTAATCTTAGCATCAATGAACCCTCCCTCTAGCATTCCTCCTCCCCCTGTGAATACAGCGAAGAATATGTACATGACTGCTCCGATTATTATTAGCAGCCAGAGATTATTCGCTATGTTCCAAGTGGGACTCAGGAAGACCTGAAAGACGAAGAGAATGATGACCAGTGGCATAACAACTTGAGCCATTGCCTTTCCGGTAGCTGGTTCTATTGTAACCACCATCAGGGTTAGAATGACTCCCATCAGGATAAGGCCAAAGAGGGGATCAATGAGGAAGAACGTCATGGCGTAGCTCATAACTGACATCATCAGCATGACCACGCAGATTTTTATCCATGCATCCAACTTGAACTCCTCCTATTTGATTTATTTATGATTATCCTTATTGAGAAGTGCCCTTATCTTTGGGCATCTTCATACCTCCAGTGCCAGCTGATAATGCTGCAGCAGTACCAACAGTGGTGCCTACCTCAGGCAAATTCGTTGGAACCATGATGATCAGGTTGGCATTCTTTGATATCTCTTGCATAATGTTCCATGTACGAAGCATGAGCCCAACACTAGATTGCTCGTACAATCTAGCAGCTTTCAACATGTTTTCTGAAGATTCAACCTCTGCCAATGCAAGAGTGACTCTAGCTCGGCGTTCTCTCTCAGCTTGTGCCTCTCTGCTCATAGCATCCTGGAGAGCTGCTGGAATGACTACATCACGTATCTCTACCGATGTTACCTTAACACCCCAGTGCTCAGTCTTTTCATCGATAAGCTCCTGTAGATGTCCTGCTATCTGATCTCTTTCTGCTAGTAACTCGTCCAGCGTGACCTTACCAGTGGTTTCTCGAAGGGTGGTCTGTGCAGCAAGTTCTACCGCAATTGTGTATCGCTCTACACTCAGTATCGCCTTCTCCACATCAATCACTCTGAAGTACATTACAGCATCTACGACGACAGGTACGTTGTCCTTTGTAAGTGACCTCTCAGTCTTGAATGCATAGGTCAAGAGCCTAAGAGACACCTTCATAGCAATTTTATCAAGCCAAGGAACAATCCAGAAGAGTCCTGGTCCCTTAATATGCTTGAATTTCCCTAATCGTAGAATAGCAACTCTCTCCCATTCCTTTAGAATCTTAATTCCACTCATTACAAATAGCAGAAGAAAAATTCCTATGAACAGAATAAAAATCAGAAACATTGTTCCTAAATCAAATGCTTGCATACCTTGTTTCTCCTCACACTCAAGATGTGATTATAGCAATAGAAACGGCTTGAATTCCCGTCTCACATGTACTTGTTAGCGGGAACGTATAAGAAGTTTCGTCTCTACGAAGTTCTATTTGGTTTGAATGTTGTCCCCACAAGTGATTCTCATGGGGACAAGTGTTTCAATATCTACTGTATTTCTGACTCATCAAGTTCTAAAATGCCTTCTTCAACAGACATGCCTGGTAGTAATGGGATGCCTATGAACTCCTTAGCTAATGTATACCCTATAGCGAATAAGAGAGCTGCACAACCTAATGATGCAAGCAGTCTCTCAATGGGATAAACAAAGACAATTGGTGCAAAGAATCCCCAGAGTACATCGGGTGTTAATCCGAAAGTTACAGCATAGTAATGCGTTCCAAGAGACGAGCCAATGGCATGGTCACCCACTATTGCTACAATTGCCAACAACCACGACGCAAACAAAACTAATGCTGGATTAGATTCTCCAGAGAATCTGAGCGCGTCTAGAAGGGATTTGGATACTTTCGGTAATACGAAAATCAGGGATAGGCCTAGAGCAACAATGTGGAACCAGATGAATGTTAATCCAATCTGAGCTAGAGGTCCGACAAGATAGATTGCAATGCCAATGATGTAAATCAATGGGATGACAAATGTCTTGCGAGCTCGGATAAGACCAGCTATAAGAGCTCCTGTAGCAGTTGCAATCGGAGTTAGAGCACCAATCGCTGCAAGTGCTGGATTGGCTGATATTGCCAGAAATGATCCGATGAAAACAGCGATAACACCGTAGAGCGGTCCTAGAATGAAACCTGCTAATGGTGCACTAACAAGACCAAGTGAGATAAATCCACTACTCAGACCGGCAATCGGAATTACTGGTATCATTGTCAGCGTGAAATGAAATGCCGCGAACACTCCAACAAGGGCCCATATGTAAGAATATGAACTTGTGATTTGGGACATCCTGAATCCTCCACATAGAGTGTAGTATAGTAAACTACATAGGTACAAATGTACATTAGTGCAGATGGAAAACAACTATTTGAAGATGTCGGGAGACCAACCAATATGGATGATGGAGTCGAACTGTGGCCCTATTTGCTATTTCTACCTGTTGACCGGGGCGACAGACAGGACTTCATCAAATCCGTTCTTGCATCGAAGCTAGCTCCTACCGTTCTCTCGAGTTTCGACAAGACCGGCATGGCCTTGCAGAGAGACCTTGTTGATGATTTACCTCATTCAAACAAGAGTGTCCTGGCATACCTTAAGACTCTGCAAAGGTACAATCTCATCACATCTGGGTCAAGAGTTGAGGGTGGAAAACGAGTAGTCTACCACGAGTTAACGAAGAGTGGATGGGAACTCTCACGGTTCTTCTTTGAGGGCCTTCCCTCAGACATTGAACAGCTAACAGAGTCATTGCTCGAAGAATACCTACTTCGTTTAGTTTTACTTCAAAGGGAGCAGCAGATTCCAGAGTCCGTTGTCTTTGATGTCTTTGCTCGAACTCGAGCAAGAGCTATGCATACCGGTTCCGAGAAGTTTGAGGATCCAGATTGCGTCATCGTTGGTTCCATCATTCTTGAAACCACGGTTGTATGTGACGAGGAGTCTGATGTTAAGGGACTAACTGTATGTAACCTTCCACAACGACGCACTAGTGGGGACGCGTTCTTTATAGCAGTTGAACTCTCTGCATCTGGAAAGAGGACTACATTTGTTTCGCGAGTAGGTAACGATCAGAATGGTTGGACCGCTGTAAGCCAGCTCATTCAAGCAGGTGTTGACATCAATAATATCGTAGTTGATGATTCAGGAGCAACACGAGAGTCGTTTGTGGTTGAAGACAGCAAAATGCGTCGTGAATTCATTGATTCGGGTGGTAGGAGCATGGTTTCGATTGAATCGCCTTCTCAGGTTCCATGGGACTCGTTGGAACGAACGAAAGTAGTCTATCTTAGTGAGATATATCCAGAGGTTGGGCTTTCTATTGCAACCTTTTCCCGTTCCCGCGATATTCCGGTTGTGTACAAATATCCCCTTACTCCACCAGATTTGACCGATGGTCTAGATGAAGTTCTAGGTAGTCAGATTGATGTACTTCTCATAACTCGACGAATATGGGCACTCTTGAAGCGATCTGAATCCAGTAGTCCAGTCCAAGCAATAAGAAAGAAAACGGAAGCTGCTATCATCGTTCGTGAGACCGCCAAGTCATATACACTGTATCTCTCTGATGGCTCTAAGAAATCAATCCGGTGCCAAGGAACTGATGATATGACTTCTACATACATTGTAGGACTTCTCAGGGGTCTCTCCGAAGGAATTGATATACTCAAAGCACATTCGAATGCAATTGCGTTTGAGAGCAAAACTCTGGATGTCTAATTGCTTGATGATGCTAGTATCCAGAAGAATAATCCTCCGAGTATCCACACAAACAATCCTGCTCCGAGAACAACTCCTAACGTCGCTCCCATACCTGATGAACCTAGGTTGACATGCATATTGCTGAAACGCTTGAAGCCACCGATGTACTTGGTTTCATAGTCACAATGGAACTCCTTGTCAGTCACTGCACCACAGATTTCACATACGAATTTGTTCTGTACCGCAGCTCCAATCAAGCTGTCCAAGTTACATCCTATGAATGCAGTCAGAATCCCTAATGGGATAATGAAAGCCAACTCAAAGAACCATAGTTCAGGACCTGCAAGTCCCAATGG
>JAEOST010000113.1 GCA_016840245.1 Candidatus Thorarchaeota archaeon | reverse complement strand
CATGTATTGGATACTAACGAAACAATAGTTGATGTCGTGCTGATAGGAGAAGATGCAAGAGTTGGTCCTCTACAAAGTGTTGCTAATGATAATGGTGGTACAATCTACTATGCCCCAGAACCATCTTCTGGTCTATTGGCCTCAGATTTAGCAAATATATACAGAGCAGTTGCAGAAGATGTCAGGGGACAAAATAGAATATACTCATCTAGAAAGGAACTCGTAAATCCATGGATGTTGTCTGAGGAGTTCGTGCTAGATGATGTATATGATGCAAGTATCGTGATAAATTACAAGACGAATGTCTCTCTTGTCGGCACAAATCCTACTCTACAACTCCCGCTTTCAGGATCAATGGCTTACACAGTCTTCAGTGAAAAACCAACAGATGATGGAGAGTACTACTATGGACACTTTATGTGGAATATACTGGAACCTGAACCAGGTTCATATTCGGTTAATTTTGGTGGCTCGGGACAGATTGAGTACCTGTGTGAGGTAGGAGCCCGTAGCAATTTAACCATTAAATTGTTTACAGATGTTGGGTCACCAGCTAGCTATGTTGGAGAAGAGATTCCAATTCAAGTTAGTCTTACTGATGAGGGACCGATTCTAGGTGCAAATGTGATTGCAGAGGTTACATCAGGTGAGTACTATTCGGATGTAATAACATGGAATGTGATGCTCTTCGATGATGGAATCCATGGTGATGGTCTACCTAATGATGGCTTATATGGCAATATCTTTACTCGAACAGCTGAGTTGGGTCTTAATGACACCGATAATACAGGAATAACATTCTCTGTATATGTCAAAGCAAATGGTACCACTTCGAATCCAGGTTTCTTTATGCGTGAGGCTCAATCCGCATTTCATGTAGTCAAACCAGGTGATTGGGATGATGGTGATTTCGATGGCCTTCCAGATATCTGGGAAATCAGGTTTGGACTTGATACGAGTTCTGCTGATGGTATCGATGGAGGGAATGGAGATCCAGACTTAGATCTTCTTCTGAACTACCAAGAATTTCTTGAAGGGACAAGTCCTATAAACGCAGATTCTGATTCAGGAGGAGAAATTGACTATTTGGAATTAGTCCATAATAGAGACCCATGTTATACCTATGATGATTTCTTCTTCGACGAATCAAGAAATTTGCGTATAATTCCTAGATGCATTGTGTATCCGGGTGATGAAAACGTAACCGTACAATATTGGATGTCAGATATCATTGAAGATCTAACATTTGCAATCCTTAGATCACAAGCACCAAACTGGAGTGAATACACTCTATTTCAAGCAGGTCTCTCTGAATATACAGATCGTCTAATTGATACAAACGTCATAAATGATGTGACTTACAGCTATGTTGTATATGCTATTGGTCCAGATGGCGAGGGATCCTTATTTAGTTCCAGAGTGCTTGTCACACCGAGAGTCGACGTCACGCCACCCAGCGGTTCAGTTTTGATAAATAAGGGAGTCTCAGAATCAACCTCCAGAGATGTAGTTCTAGACATCTATATTTTGCCAGATGCAGTTGAGATGCGTATTTCGAATACTTCACGGTTTGAGAATTCAACATGGCTGCCAATTTCAGGGGTCAGTGATATACCAACAACTCTTGACGGACTTGGTATACAATATGTGTTTGTGCAGTTCAGAGATGCGTATGGGAATATTGGAGGTATTGAGAACAATAGGTATGCATTTGATGTTATTGTAGTACTCCTTCCTACCCCTTCAGATATTGTAACATTGCTCTTAATCGTAGCAGGCACTGCTGGTGTTGTCATTGTCATCATCGTAGGCGCAGTGCTATTACGGCGAAGGTAATACTAGGACCACACATATCAAAATACATGCGCAAGCGTTTGAACTAAAAAGTGAATCGTTCAAAAGTGATTAGGGAGGGTGTAAGAATACACACCCCCTACTTCAAAATCACGTACGTCATTAGCAAACATCACAAGCATCGTAGATGGGACATTTGCCACCTATGAGGTAATTCGAGTAATGACATCCATCACACATACCTGAGTCATATCCATGGTCTCGATCTGTATCCCAGGGTCCAAGTGAAACTTCACTTTCTGCTGCCTTATCTTTGATATAGTTCTTATATATCCAATTAAAGAGGTCTCCACTGGGCCACAATCTGAACTTGGATTTACCAGCCTCTTTAACTCCAGCAACTTCAATTAGAGCTGAAGCAGCGCTCTGTGAATTTTCAACTAACCATCTCCAAGAAGAGATATTCATCAATTCAGCTGATGCAGTTCCTTCAAGATCTGCAAGATCAACTGCAGCTACTGCCAATTGTACCCACTCTTCAGCAAGCATGAACACAATCATGTTATTGAAATGAAAGGTTCCAAGTTCTTCCAGGGGAATACCTACGGTAGGTCCGGAGGTACCAATGTGTGTATGATAGTGTGTATGTGTGTGTTTGTGAATATAGTGTTTCTTCTTCTTTTTTTCATCGTCACCCATTTCTCATCTTCCTCCTAATGAGCGAATTATCCGTAGTGATTCCGCATCTACAACAAAAGGTTTGTCATAATGTGCATATGCATGAAAACTTACACTCACAGATAATCACCCATTCTAATTGTAATGTCCCCCCAAAAAAACGAGAGGGGGAATCTCACCCCCCTCCCGATCCGACCTCGTGAGGAGTAGATTATATCAAGGAGGACCTCACTTGCTCCTCGCCAAATCACGCGAGGAACTGTTACATACATCCACTAAGAACTGTATAAGGTCGCGTTACGTGAGCGTTTAACAAAATGTCCTAACTACAACTACAGATGGTCAATGCATTAAGTAGTCGCAATTCGAATCCAGTGCGATCACAATAGGATAACACTAAGAACCGATGAATCAGTCAAAACAAGAGTATAAAGAAATCAAAAGGAGAGGATACTTCAGAGCTGAACCCATTCAATCCAGCTCTGAAGTTGTGTTCACATGGTAAGGTAGTTCGAATAGAGTCTAATTTGTAATCTCTGCCTCATTAGCTGAAACAACTGGGACCTCCCACTCTTCCTCAGAGATGTTCCCGGCACACTTCCGCAGGAATTCCTGGGTTCGTCCCTCTGACCTGAACATGCTGTAGATGATACCAGGCTCCACCTCATCAATAGAGGGCTGCTGAATGGCCTCATATAGCATGGCCTCAATGTCATTGGGTTGTCTCACAGTCATGTAATGGAACAGACTGTCTGAACGAGGAGCGTAGAGTGAGAACCAGTACTCCTCAGGGTACCTGCAGGCCACCCAGTGAGTGATATCTTCTGGTTCAACTCTCATGTCCCTGAGACGTGTTCGGAGTATGAAATTTATCCGTCCACACTGAGAGAGGTCAAGTCTTAGTGTGAGGTGTATTCCATCGCACTCAATAAACTTGTTAACAAGCTTGCGTATGTATTTCGGACTGTATCCAGTGTGATCCGACATTGTCTTGATGGGAGTACGACCATTCCGAGTCAAAAATCGGAGAATATCCACTTCCGCTTTGGAGAGTTCTATCTTCTCTCCGCTTGTCGTGAATTTGCATCTTCCAACACCTGATCCATTTGACATTGGCTCAATGTTGCTGACCTCAATATAGTCGATATCATCAATTGACTTCAGACAGGAGACATAGTCCTGTCTCTCTTCGGGATATACTTCAGCAAGTACAAGATATCGCCCATTACCCAGCATGAATACATCTCCCACGCAGGAATGCGCCTCAAAGGCCTTGAGAAGATCTAGTTTGCTGATATCCCGATTAACACGTAGCTCTGACATGATCCAGTCGACGCCCATTGCCTCATGGGAAATCTCTGCAACAAAACGTTGGATCACACCAGACTGTCGCATGCGAGTCACTCTGCTAGTTATTGTTGGACAAGTGACATTGAACGCTCGCGCAATACTGTGATATGATTCTCGACAATTTTCCATCAGTTTCCTGATAATTTTCTTATCTAACCAATCCATGTGGTTCACCTCATTAATACTGAATCGTAATTTTTTTGATGACAAGAATGAGATGCATAAAGTCAGCCTAGCGCCAGAACGACGCTAGGCGTATGCATCAGTGTTGTTACTCCAGATACGATCACCAGGGTGTATCGATTCTGAAGGGCACAACTTGGCTCTCTTCTGCGTTGTCTGCTGGGAGATCAATTCGAAAGTCGACTACCTGACGACTCTGATCATTATCACATGGTTCATCGATCCTGAAATCAACAACCTGAGAGTCTTCCGTAGAGTCTGCTATCTCCAT
>JAEOST010000112.1 GCA_016840245.1 Candidatus Thorarchaeota archaeon | reverse complement strand
CCTGTTCAGACAGTACTGTCAAAAATTCTACCATTGACCAGACATAGAACTTTCCTTCTACTCCTACACTATCCGCATCTTCAGCTGAGTAGAACGCACCTCTCTCGTGTTTCATATCCCGAAAGATATACTCAGCAATTTCACGAACAACCTCTGCATATTCGTCCTTTCGAGTTGCCTGAAATGCTTCAGTATATGCGAACATCAGCATAGCTTGATCATACAACATCTTCTCGAAGTGAGGAAGAAGCCATTTCGAATCAGTAGAGTATCTATGGAATCCGAAACCGATGTGATCGAAGATTCCTCCTTTCCTCATTTCCTGCAATGTCTTCTCCACCATATGAAGTGCCCAATCATCACCTGTTCGTTTCCAATATCTCAAAATGAGCAATAGATTGTGTGGTGATGGGAATTTTGGTGCCTGTCCAAATCCACCAAGTTTCTCATCAAATCTCTGAGAATATTGTGAGAAGGCGGCTTCAATAGTTTCAGTTCCTAGATCTTCCTTACTTGCACTGCTTGTTGTCGAAAGAGCCTCATGCACTTGTTCTATGGTTATATTGACCTTCTCTCGTTCATGAGTCCATAAGTTATGTATGATTGGAATTAGTGTGACCATTCCTCGTTGGCCATACCGGTCGTGTTTCGGAATATATGTAGCTGCGATAAACGGTCTCTTGTCAGGAGTCATGATAATCGTGAGAGGCCATCCTCCACGACCAGTCATCATTTGAGCAACCTCCATGTACACCTTGTCAATGTCCGGTCGTTCTTCTCTATCTACCTTGATGCAGACAAAATTCTCATTCATCAGGGCTGCTACTTCTTCGTCTTCAAAGGACTCGTGCTCCATTACATGGCACCAGTGACACGTACTGTAGCCAATTGAGAGGAAGATTGGTTTGTCTTCTTCCTTTGCCTTGGAAAATGCCTCATCTCCCCAAGGATGCCAATCAACAGGATTGTATGCATGCTGTAGGAGGTACGGACTCTTTTCATGGATTAGGCGGTTCGCCTTTTGAGAATTCTTACTCATGTTGCATCAGATTTAGTAATAATTTACAATAGTTAAGTGTTCTGTTCAGACGAAGGTGATTCTTTGTTCATAACAGCTGAAACCAATTCTCTCATTCTTGAGACTTGTGACCTAACTCGCTCTGTACCATCGATGGTAATCGTGATCAAGGTCGTTGGCTTGAGATCAACGAATCTCTTTGAGATTCGAATCAGTTTCATCTCCTCTAGCTTACGAAGGTGGCTTGATAGATTCCCTGCTGTCATTCCCAGTGTCTTCTGAAGTTTCGTGAATCTTGCAGTTGTTGTGAAATACAAGTACATGAGAATCGAGAGTCTAGCGGGGACAAAGGTGTCTTTGTCCTCTCCCATGAGGCCGGCTAATGCGCCGAGTAGATCCCCGTCTAGATTCATTCCAACTACCGATCCTCATTTTTCAGGAGTGCCTGTTCAGCTGTGATGAGAAAATAGATGCCAAGAATGTAGATTCCTCCAACATCAACTACAATGATTATCAACGGCCATATCCTCTCAAATATGAACATGAACGCAATTGAGAGAAGTGCAACAAGGGCGAGATACAGATGCTCTTTTGTAACTGTCCTAGGCTCATCTTGGTCGGAGTAATAATTCGCTATAAAGATCGTTGAAATCATTAATTGTACTGATATTGGGAACAAAAGAGGTTGCACTAACACCACACCAAAATACGAACTAGCAAAAATTACGATTGTGAATATCACCCAAAATACAATCTGAGGAATAGTCATCCCTGATGGATCTGTTGTTGATGAGTATGATTTTGCAATGACACTCACAACTCGGAATGCTAAGACCCATGTAACAATCAAGCTTACAGCGATGAATATTAAATGGAGCGATAAGTCTTCAATAGGCTCCTGAATTATGCTGGTTATTCCGAATAGAAGAAGTGTGGCGAAAGAAATCCCTCCAGCTATGAGGACATAGGTTATGCCAACAATTCGTCTACCTACAACCTGAGGATACCTATCAACCAAATCTGTCAATCTGAGTAGCTGCTTTGCTTGCTCAAGCTCAGTCATCTCTTCATCTGGTTTATCTCCAGCGGTCATCTCAACACCTCTAACTTGGTTCAGATGAACTCTCACCTATATATCCACTGACACCTACACCGGAATGTCAACTATGTTGTAGCAACTCGACTAAGATTTTCCACCAGGTTGTGGATAAATTTGGTGAAGGCCTCAGGTAGCTCTTCTACTGAATGAAGAGTTTCATGCATGTCAAACAGCGAAGTGAATGATTCGTCTGGTGTTAATGTTGTTGAAAATGCAGAGATAAGCAATGGTGATAATTTATTCTTGGCAACAAGAATGG
>JAEOST010000111.1 GCA_016840245.1 Candidatus Thorarchaeota archaeon | reverse complement strand
CCTCAAGCCTAAATCGTCGTGTCCGCCTGCAACATGATGCAGTAAACCCTCACTAACAGATTCGGACTCAATAGTAACTCCTTTTGAAACACGTGATGTCCTATCTCTGAGATCATCAGATGACAGTGATTCAAGAGAGG
Source organism: Candidatus Thorarchaeota archaeon (assembly GCA_016840245.1). The sequence continues at coordinate 5,776 of JAEOST010000111.1, read as the reverse complement.
GAACATCAACAAGACGGATTGGTTGAGCGGTCTCAACCTCATCATGAACCAATAATGCTACTCCGTCTTTCATCGTTCTCAGGAATGATGATTCTCTTGCTGACCAACGTGCTTTGCTGTGAAGTCCTGTGCCAATGACACTTAGAGCAAGACGAGTAGAAACTGCTGCTATATCCTTCTCATCGCGTAACCGGAATGAGATACACGAACTGAGCAAGTTCTTGACTCCCGTAGACAGCATGTGTGGTTGATCAAGACTGATAGCAACAGATGATACCCTTGAAACATTCCGGATTAGATTATCAGTCCAGAGTGCTCTCTTCGAATACTCTGCATTAGCAATTCGTAGGTTTGCGGGGTCATCTAGGATAATTACCAGGTTCTTATCTTCTTTAATGCCTGCGAGCTTCATCAGAATAACATCAAGTGCAAAGAGGTCAAGTGGAGCAGATCCAAGTGATGTAACTAACACACTCAAAGGCATCTGGGCAATATCAGCCATTTTCATTGTCTGAGTCCCATAGAAAGCACGGGCCCCTGAACCTTGGTGCAATCGTTTCAATGCATCAAGCCCAAGCAGTGATATTTTGTCAGGTTGATTGAGTTGAGTAGCACCATCAGGAGACATGAGATCAGGATCAACATCAATCCGAACATCAGCGACAGTCTGATTTCCCAAAGCTACAGATCGTCCTAAGGCCAGTTCCAAATCAGCTGCACTTGTTAGTGATTTTCCACTAACACTCTCAAGAGCTCGAAGCAACTGTGGCACATACTCTGTTCTAGGAATATTCTCAGCATCTATTGGGTTAATCACCAAGTCTTTTCCAAGGACCATTCCAATTCCTGCGTCATGTAGACCTACAATGTCAAGAACCTCTTGATGAGAGCTCAATATCATTACACGTTTTCCAGAATCAATTAGTCGCTTTGTTAGAAGGGCAATCAGATTCTTGCGGTCTAGCCATCCTCCACCACATAGAAGAACTCCATTTGAGATATCATCATGAGAGAGTCCAGTGGTAGGTCCTTCTTGGAGTGTGTCAGGATGTAGCACAACTCCAAGGGGAAGATCTGCATCTCTTGTTCGGATGTCAACGACAAATTGACCAGGAACATTAGTACCAACCTCAGATGCTAGTTCAGATCTGAGCTGAACCAACCATGTAGAGAGTTCACGCCCAACTGCCAAGTATTGTGGACGAGCTCGACCACCTTGGAATTTAGAAATGTGAGAGAGAAGAGAGGAGGGCTTTATGCTCTTCCAACCTGTTGAGGGAATTGAACCTTTTATTGACGCTTCAAGGAAGCGTCTGTCACCCTCATTCTTTGTAGCCCCAATTATGGATACCCTCGCACCCCAGAGTCCTGAACGGTAGTCCATGTAGGTTTCGAGCTCTTCTGAAGACTTCGTTCTAAGATACTGTTCAATCCGGTCTGTGAGATTTCTGCCATCTAATACAGCCTTAGGTTTCATTGATTCCATTGCCACAGTCATCGTGAATCCATCAGAGGAGGGCAATGCTCGTATCAATGAGGCAAGTGATCCAGCTAACCTGGGGCCTTGTGTGTTCAGGTCGAATCCCACAATCGAAGATTTGTATTCGCTTGTGTTTCGCAGGATTTTACCATCCACAACAAGCGAGAACTTAGGATTGGGCCGCTCTATCCACAATCCTTGAGGATTGATTGATTCTCGTGAAGCAAAATACTTTGGTAGATAATAATACACAATGATTGCTAAAACAGTCAGGGTTACAATTAACAATGGGATATACAGAACTGAAATGAAAGACAGAATTACAATTACAAGTGGTAGTGTCCAAGACTCCTGGATATCTCGTTTGCTCCATCTTATTTCATCTGTGCTGGATACTGTCATAGCTGTTCTTTTCATCTCAGCCACTGGGTCTACAGCAGGTTCAGAACCCAGTACGTGTCCACGTCCCTTATTCAAGACGTCTTCCTCCTGTAATTTGACTTCGATGGCTTAATGCCTGAAGCATACGATTGAAACGCATTGAATGTGTATCGCCATCATCTAGGAGAATCTTCCTTCCGATGATGAGAACCTCAGGTAGCTCACCACTTGGAGGATTTCCATGAGCCCACAACTTTGGTGAAACAACTAATTTGGTCCAGCGATAGCCATGACCAACTTCCAAGCTCTCCATGAGATCATCAGTACGAAGACCATCGGGAATTCTGAGTACAGTCGTTCCACTAAGCTTCTGCAATAGCCTCGACACCTCCGCTTCGGACTAGCTCAACATCCTCAACCGTCGCCACTTCGATTGGCGTGTGAGGATAAGCAGCTCTCATCGCACTCTCAAGGAGAAGTACGTCTTCGAGTAATTTCTCTGATAGAATATCAAGTCGTTTGAGTCCATCAGGCAACCTAATTCCTCGACGTGATACCATGAAACCCACACGAGTACCCGTGTTACCTAGAGGTCTGCAGACTACAAACTCGAGAGTTCCTCCAGTTTCCTCATGATAACGTGTACTCATTGCCGATAGAACCTTAGTTGCAGAGTGACTCAGGTCAATTCCTAATGGAATGCTACCAATCAATCGCATTGAACAAGCTTCGACATTCCATGAACGAATAATTCCTAGAATACCTCTGTTTGAATCCCAGAGTAATTTTGGTTTCTCAGGCGCACTACGGTAAATGTAGAGAAAAACCAGCAGAGTCGCCATTCCAGTTATGGCTATTATTAGCTGGTCTATCGATTGTTGAATAGACAGACTGATGCCCCAAGCAGCTGCTAGGGCAGCTGGTAATACCCACTGAAGATTAGACGACTCTACCTTACTCAAACCATATCACCCTCGAATAGTGTTGGTATGGTTTCACATTCTGTTGAGTCATTGAAACGTAGAGTGTACCAAGCTGAGATACTCAACCACGTCCATGCGCTCAAACCGATTGCGATATTGACTCCAACAAGTCCGAAAATCGCGACTATCCATAATGCCATGAATAGCACTACTGCAGTACCTATTTTCCAGTCCATTCATCCCACGCTCCTCATTTCTAGAAATGTTGTGATGGCGTTACGCATCTCATTGACCCCGCGATAGGGCCAAAGATCAGAAATCACATCTTCTCCAAACAGCTTAATGTGACGTTCAAAACGCTGGTCGAGAAGAACAACTATACCCCAATCATCAGGAGATCTCCGTAGTCTTCCTACAAGTTGAACGACCTTCCGTACAGAGGGGATCACAGAAGAATAGAAGTATCCTGCTCCCTCTCCAAAGCGCCGTTCATACCAATCTTGGAGTGCTCTTTGGTAACTTGTTGGAGGACTGAAAGGAATCCCCACACCAATAATCATGTCAACTAATGACTGTCCTTTCGAAACTAAGTCAACACCCTCGCTGAACTTACCTCCGTATACCAAGAAGACAGCCTTTGGTCCTGAATAGACCCATTCCTTCAGGTCCTCAATTCTTGCATCTCTACTCTCAACAATCCGTTCTCTAAAGCCACAGTCAATGTTGTAGCTTAGCACTTGTTCCATTACTTCGTAACTTGGAAAAGAAATGAGAGCAGTCTTCTCTGCAGGCATTGTAATCAAGGCTGACTCGATTCGCTCTGCAATAGACCTCCAGAGATTAGGTCCTCTCTTCGTGTATTTTGTAGAAATGTCACGGTCCAACAAGACAAGTCGCGAAGCCTTTGGATATGGACTTCCAAGATCTTCAGTAAGAGCTCCGGTCACACCCATAAGTGATGCGTAGAGCTTTGTTGGACGAAAAGTTCCAGACATCAACATCGCAGCTCTCGCTCCCCGAAGAACTGGAGCAATCAATCCAGCCGCGTTAAGAGGACGAATCATCAGAATACCATTTGAAATGCTGGACTCTCCAGACCATTTCTGATTTAATGAAGCTGTTACATGCCAATCGTCACTCTCAGAAGCTCTGAGGCCTGCGAAGAGAAACTCAATCAGTCTATCAAGTGGAGTCTCTGTGGGTATCTCATCACCCTCAAGTATCCTGGTCTTGTCCATCAGCACCTGAATGAATGCTGGATCCACAAAACGTGGTAGTATCTGCCATTTGTCGAGTTCTACTTCAGGACGGGTCTTTGTTAGCTTGTCAAGAGATAGTAGTAAGGTCTCCCAAAGGAAGTCGATTACTTCGATAATCCATGTGACACCTGTGTCTTTTTTGACGTTAGCTCTATTGTCACGTAACCACTGTAGATCATCTCCTGAGAGACTTGCAGCCTCTGAAGAGAGTACATGTTCAGGGAGGTTGTGTGCTTCATCAACGAGAATATCAGCATCTGAAAGGGGATGACCAATACTTGAGAGTAATGCAGTCCTGATTCGTTCCTTGAAGAGGTAAACATACGGACCAATGATAATCTTACTTTGCCGAGAGCACCATCTTAGGATTTCATATGGACATATTCCTTCATCCTCGGCTACGGATTCTACTATTTCCCGAGTGACAACTCCTGTAGATAGCAAATCATCCACAACTTCTCTAGCTGCCTCTCGAATCATCGGAGTTCCATCTTCACTCTTCTTCTTGTAGAAGTTCCAATAGTGTGTGCAGCGTCCGGTCTTTATCATCGTGGCACAGCCACGCATGAAACCCGTTGAAGATTCAGTATCCATTCTGTGTCTAATCGGACAGACATGACGACGTGAAACCATACTTGTAGCTGTCACTGGAGAATGAGCTAAAGACTCTCTAAGAATATTCAATTCTTCCTCAAAGACTCTAGATTGAGAATGAGTCCGAGTGAGAACGTATAACCTACCGTCAGGATCATCACCACGAGCTGCTAAGTAACCAGCTAGAGCAGCAATGGTCTTACCAACTCCACAGTCAGCTGATAGCATACCCACTGTTCCCTTTGCATATGTGTTGGCTGCCAGAATGACAGCCCTGTCCTGTTGTGGACGTGGTTCATATGGGAACCAAGAGAGTGGATCTGCTACGGTTTCTGCCAATGCGCCTCCTCCAACTGTAACATCGACTCTGCAGTGTGAATTCTAAATCTAATCGAGAAGTATCGTTGGAGGAGATCATTGAAACGTTGCACATTTGCTGAGGATTCGTACCCCTTTGCATTCACCGCCATCCTCTCTACAATTTCAGGGCTAAAGCCCCGCTTCATGGCTATATTCCAGAATGTTTCCTCGACCTCTCTCGCGGTACTAAAGACGAATTCACAAGTATTCTCAATTAGGTCTCTCAATGTCTGAACTGCATCCCTTGCCGTGGGCGGAATCTCTGAAGCCCTTGTGGACGTTGGGATGAATAATTGGAGCCCTTCATCGCTATCAAGATAGACCTTACTTGGAACACCCCTTGTTCCTCGCATGGTCTCAAGAAATGCAAGTATCCTTGGTAATTGTGGGAGTATTGGTTTTGTCATGTCCCTCCAATTCACTGTCGTGACCACGAACAGCTCTGGGTTGGGATCATGCTCTGCCATCTGGATGACAGTTATCCTTGTTGGAGTATGTCGTAATATAAGATTGACAAGTGAGATTGAATTTCTATTTGGTGTACCCTGAGGTACTTGGAAATGTCCAGCACTAGCTGTCATGTCATAACACCTTCCTCATTCATAACTAGTCCTCCTCCCTGTTCTGTCAATGCTCCCTCGCGTTTGAGAACATCAACAAAATGTGATGCGCGGTCTGCGTCAATCCCAGCATCTGAGCATTCGCCCATTACTTGATGCCATCTTGCTGGGTGACCTCTGTTGAATTCAATTATTGATTCGACTATAATCAGAACACGT
>JAEOST010000110.1 GCA_016840245.1 Candidatus Thorarchaeota archaeon | reverse complement strand
TCATCATTCACTCTCTTGTTGATTATGATGAAATCACCTATATCTTTCTGAGGAAAGATGAACTCCGAGCTGCGATGGCTGTTGGGACAAGCACGGAATCAGTATCAATTCCCATTGTCATTGTTGGGGCGAATTCACGCTCAGTCACCTCTGTTGCAACTGAGGTTCAAGGATTGTTCTAAAGTACCGAATACGCGGTCTTATATGCGGAATTTTGTGAGAATGATTTGGTGAACGATTTGAGCAAGGCTGATATCAGACCGCCCGTAAATATGAAATTAGCATCAATGGAGGACCTTGCCAGGATGCTTGTTTCTTGGTCACAGCGAGACCGACCTGCTAGTATGATGTACTTCGAAGACAATGGTAAACATATCTTTGGAACTCTAATATCCAACCATGGTTATTATGAATATCAAGGAGTTCCATTATGGATATACACGATATCGGACGATCCACCAACTGGTAATTATCTACTCTACAAGGCCCGGCCCAAGGAGAGTCTTGAGTTCGTCGAAACAGCTGAGGCTGAAGCGATGACAGTGAGTCTCCCAATTATACGATTGGCTGAAAAATTGGAGATTCTCGACCTCTAATCTGAATAACCTAGGTCCGTTTCTTAGTGGACCAGTAGGTATCCTTGGCTCTGAGCCAATCTTTGAAATCAGTGAGTACTAATGCATGGTCAAAAGCCATCCTATCCAATCTAATGGAATTGAGGTTGTGCCATGCAGCTTCAGATGCATCATCACCACCTTCAGGTTCTCCGCTTATAGGTCTAGCAATGAAAACCGCAGTAGTATAATGACCTCTAGGGTCTCTATTAGGGTCACTATATACTCCCAGTAATGCAATAATCTCTACTTCCATTCCAGTTTCTTCAAGAACCTCTCGCGCTCCTGCATTCTCTAGAGTTTCTCCGTAATCGACATGTCCACCGGGTAATGCCCACTGACCCTTGAACGGATCTTTTCCTCTCTTTACGAGGAGGACATCTTGGTCTTCATAGACAATGACATCTGCAGTTGGGGTTGGATTGCGATACATTCAGTACATCTCCCGAGGTGATGCTCGTGTGTAGCTCAAAACCATCACTCCTGCAAACAAGAGAAACGCGAGCCAGATGATGAGTGTGATGATCAGAACTTGTGTCTTGTAGAATAACTCAACAACTAGGAAAAGACCCACGATAAAGATGTTAGAAGCACCTCCCATCGTAGTGTCATTCTCAACTCTCAATCTCATCTTCACGAGTATCATGATGACAACAATACCTAGTGATATCCAGTTGATGTAGCTATTGAAGAGACTTGACTGATCAAGAAATGGTATTGTTCCAAAGGGAGTGGGGACTGGTGGTAAATAGAGAATAAGGAAAATAGTGAAAATAAGAAGCTCTCCAACCCGTATCCATCCTGTAGGTGTCTTTGTATATGCCTCGCCATATACTCCTCTATCATACTCTGCTGCTCCATAGTAGATGAAATAGATCGGGGCGCCGAAGCTCAATGCGTTTACGAGACACTGTGCTACACCGTATACAACAAACCACCAGAAATCGCTCCATGCGTTGAGGATGCTCTCCCAAACCAAAAGGTAGTTTGGAATAAACTGAATCATTACTAGACTAGGAAAGATGCAGAGCCCGATTGCTACAATAACCGCAAGAATCGCTGCAGGCTTTCCTCCTCCTAGTTTACCAATTCCAATCGTATAGAATACGCGTCCTGCAACAAGAAGGCCCCCTATGATTGCCAATGGGGCAGTAATCATTGGGAGGATGAAGAACATCAGTACAAACGCCGCGTTAGTACCATAGAAGACGCGCCATCTTAGCGGCACTGCAGTAGTTGTGTCCTCCATTATATGGACTGTATTTGCCAATCGATACCGTTCAAAGAAAATGAAGCCCAACCAAGGTGCGGAGAATACTGCAGGTGTTATGATGTAATGGAACAATGCATCATACAACGGATCCGAGAATGGTTCCATTGTGAATGGTAGAAAAAGCACCAATATAATGAAGTAGATGGGTACCATTAACGCTAGTAGTGCAACAACAACTCGGGTCTTCATCCAATCTGGGGTCAAGGGTGGCACTCCACGGTTGATTGACCATAGTACTGATAAAAGATTGTTGCATTATTCTAAAGAGACGGAGGAGATGAATTGAGTCAGGTGTTCAAGAGCCGCCTATCAGCCAGAGCATTTGTCAACAAGAGTCGTTTGATTGTTGGACTCGATATGACTGCCAAGATGGCTGGAAAAACAGGTGTTGAGTTGAAGAGCGAACGAGATCGTCTCGAGCAGGAGGCAATACGTATTGTGTCTGCTACTGCAGACTCAGCAGCTGCATTCAAGTTCAATCGACAACTTGTATTGCCACTTGGACTCTATGATGGTGTTCCTCGAGTGGTTGATGCTATTCACGACTTGGGTCTCACAGCTATCATGGACTGCAAGATCAACGATATTGGGAATACGAATAGTTTGATTGCACAGCACTACTTTGATGCTGGTTTTGATGCAGTCATTACAAATCCTTTCGTTGGTTGGAAGGAAGGACTTGAACCAGTATTCAAAGAGGCACAGAAGAGAAGTAAAGGAGTAATCACACTCTGCTATATGTCACATCCAGCAGCTGATGAGGGGTATGGATTGGAGGTTCCATGCGATGAGAAGAAGAAGGAACATGAACCTCTCTACAAAGTATTTGCAAAACGTGCGCTGATGTGGCAGGCTGATGGAGTTATCGTGGGTGCAACATATCCAGAAAAAATACGTGAGATTCGTCGTATTCTCCGGGAGGATGTTCCAATCATTAGTCCAGGAGTAGGTGCTCAAGGTGGCAGTGCAAGAGATGCTATAGACGCAGGAGCATCCTATGTCATTGTTGCCCGATCGATTGTAAACAGTGCTGATCCAGCTGCCACCGCCCGGGAGATTGCTGAGCAGACACAAGTAACATAACCAACATGAACTAGTGGTAATCGTGTTGGTTTTCTAAACCAAGTATAGCAAGGTGTCCACATTCATTCAATTTTCGTATGGTTCTCTCACCAAGTCGATTCACCCTTAACCACGTGATGTTGCAGGTATGCTGGTCAAATGTAATTCTATCTTTAAGTTGAATTCCAAGCCATGATGAGATCATGCAACGAATTGTATTTCCATGACTTACGATAACTGCCCTTTCTTCTTCCATTGAAGAAATCTCTTTCAATACATTGTTCGCGCGATCATACAACATCATCCAAGACTCTCCCCTCTTGAAAGGAATCCACTCCTCTCTGGGTTCAATAAGGGGATTCATGATTTTCCGCGCATCATCATTTGATAGACCGATGGCAATTCCATTATTGAGTTCACGAAGGTCCTTGAGATAGATTGGCTCTTTT
>JAEOST010000109.1 GCA_016840245.1 Candidatus Thorarchaeota archaeon | reverse complement strand
GTTTTCATTTGCAGACTCAGTCCCCACGCGGGTTGACCTAAACATCTGGATTGAACTTCCATCTGGTTTCATGTATAGTTTCAGGATTTCTGTGTACAGAGCTCCTATGCAATCAGTCCTCAACATAGACTGTATCAACATGGCTACAGAGAGCGGCTGGTACACAGTGTCCCTATTGGCCTCAGTCATGGGATCAGGAAATGGAAAATTGTACATCACCGACCAGCTAGTGTTTGATCCACCAACAGGAGGAGGATCAAGTCTCCCACCTGCTGTCAGCGCATACTTCTAGGTCTTAGAGGGTAGTCGACTAGTGAATACTGAAAAACTCAAGCTCCTCTTGGCTCTTCAGGAGGATCCTGTGGCACCTGCCGCTACACTGGCCAAGCAGGTGGGAGTGACTCCACCGACAGCCCGAGCTTGGCTGGACAGTCTACGTGATGAAAAGGTCTACGTTAGTGTGCAGGCAAATATCCTATCACGAAGAATTGGGCTTGAGATGGATGACTTCCTATTGAAAGTGGACTCCTATGATTCACTAGAGAAGATTGAAAAATTCTGTGAGGCGCACCCCTACACATCATACAGAGCAAGAGTCTTCGGTGGAGATGACCATGGTATCATGGTTCAGTTCAGACAGCCAGATGAGGCACGAAAACATCTTCTTGATGCCTTCGAACTGATGAAGAAGAAAGGCATCATTACTCATATCAGAGAATTACCCACTCTCCGAAGAGAGTATGGCTCTTCAATCACAAGACCACGACTCGACTCATGGAATCCTGAAAAGATGGCGTGGGAATTTGATTGGGCGGCGTGGTGGAGTAATATTCCGGATGACTTGAAATCGAAGGACGAGAAACCAGTTGAAGAGATGTCAGTATCTCTGGACCAGCTGGATGTTCAGATTCTACAACATATCCATATGAATGCTAGAAGAAAAAATACCGATATCATTGAGAGTATGGGACTAGACAAGAATACTCCAGGAGTTCAGCAGAAAATATCAGCTAAGTTGAAACGATTGAAGGAAGAAGTCATAGATTCGTATCGCGTCTTTATCAACTGGACTCATTTTGATGTATACAACACACCCCTAATCATAGCAAATGCTGACTCTAGAACGACAGACAAGCTCATCAGGCATCTCTCAAGCAGCAATTTCCCATTTGGATCCAGCATCAGGAAGATTTCTGATGGATTTGTGTGGTCGGCTCAGTTACCATCAGGACATCTCTCAGAACTGGTAGGATTAATCTGGAGGATTTCTGAAAGTTTCGAGGTCCTTATTCTGGACTTCAAACATTCTCAAATCTACGGACTATGGGCAGATGCCTTTGATGGTGACAGCAACACATGGCGCATTGAGCGAGATTTCTGTTATGATTCACCTTTGAATTCTATAGGTTTGTAATGATAAAAATTCAAGAATTGTAACAATTTTCGAATCGGAAGGGTATATCTGTAAGTTATTTTATTTAATGAAATAAGAACATTCAATAGACTCTCAACTTTGGGCTCAAGATACGTCGAAGGTTTGTGTTGGAACATGAAGAATCAGACCAAGCTCATTTGCATTGGTGCAGTTTTCATGATTCTACTTTCTACCGTAATCGTTTTAGCAATCTATGATGACGTTGATGGACCACTGATCTATCAGATAGATGTCCTACCTGTAGATCCTATGGTTGGAGACACCATCAGAGTCATAGCGTACGCCCTTGACGCTTCAGGTATATCTAATGCTCAACTCAGTTATACAACTGATGGGACTAACTGGGAAACACTGGATATGGATTTCTTCACCTGCCTTTGCATTGCTGGCGGAAGGTGGGTTGGTATGTTTGGCCCCATTATTGATGGAGACGTAGTAGAATTTTACGTCACTGCCTATGATAATTCACCAACATTGAACCCTTCTGACTCACAGACGTTCTCGTTAGAGATCGCTACATAACACATGGTGAAAAGAATGAAATTAACAGTAATCCTAAACATCGTTCTACTCGTGCTTGGAATCTTAGTGGCAATCGCTCCATGGACCTTTGTGCCTGTGTGCATCAATCCCATGCGATGCTGGGACACCCGTACAGTTGAGACCATCCTTGGTGGCGTAATTAGCCTCGTTGCAC
>JAEOST010000108.1 GCA_016840245.1 Candidatus Thorarchaeota archaeon | reverse complement strand
TGCTAACGGTGCAGCATGCAACTACACACCTCACATAATGCGAGAATTGGGTTTCTCCGTTAGTACTGTGAATTCGCACCCTGATGGTCATTTTCCAGGAAGACCTGCTGAGCCATCGCCAAGGAACCTTGTCGATACAATGAAGATGACCGCTAACTCTGACTTTTCAGTTGCCCTGTGCCACGATGGAGACGGAGACCGTTTGGCAGTGATTGATGAAGATGGTAATTTTGTAGACCAGAACAGAGTCATTGCATTATTTGCAAGGGATGAGGTTGAACGAAGAGGTGGAGGGTTGGTTGTTGTGTCAATCGATACCTCAAGCGTGATTGATGAGCTGGTTAACTCCGCAGGGGGTCAAGTAGTGAGAGCTCCACTGGGATCACTTCAGGAGATACTCTCCAAGAGAAGGGATGAGGTGGTATTCGCATCAGAACCATGGAAACCAATCTTTATGGAACTGGGAATGTGGATGGATGGTATTGTGGGAGCAGTACGAGCAGCACAGATGATTGAATTGAACGGGAATGGCAGTACAATCGAACTGATGAAGACGATTCCTGAGTATCCAATGCTTCGTGACTTTATCCCATGCCCAGATGAGGTCAAACCCTGCTTCAGCTCAAACATCAGAAAATTCCTAGAGTCCGAGATACCGGGGATTGAGCAAGTCCTAGATGTGGATGGTATTCGTGTCGAGTGCACTGATGGGTCCTATGTTCTTGTGAGAGTATCTGGAACAGAACCTAAGGCTCGAGTTTACGTTGGAGCAAGAACTGACGAGTCATTGAAAAAACTCGAAAAAATTGCTAGAGAAGCAATGCAAAAGACAATCGATGAGTGTAAGAAGTGAATTTCTTATCATCCCAGTAAGATATACAGTGAAATCTATTCCACTAATGTTATATCCACACTTCAAGAAGTAATCCTGTAGCCGGGGTATCCTAGTGGCTATGGAGGCGGTCTCGAATCCACTTTCGTGGCGCGGAAACCGCTATCTTCGTGATGCATGAGTTCGAGTCTCATCCCCGGCGCCATTCTGTTTTGAATAGATACTCTCTGTATAGAAAAAATGGGAGAAGTATGATGCCTTCTGCTTAATAAGGTGCTACCATCCTCATAGCTCAATCTATGATTGGATAGTATATGATTGCCAATTTGCATATGATTTTGTACCATTCTTGAAACAAATTCTGACCGATACTTTCGCTGATACTTATGTACGGTGAAAGACAAGTGATATACAACAACGATCCAAATGATTGCCCGGCTCCATGGACTTACAATGACCCCGATGGTGTCCCTGTACCATTTGCACAATAATCCTGAACTGGTACTAATAGGGCCATGGTAATTTGTTGGGCCATCAAGTGAAACAAAAGATGTACTATTTCGATATCTAATCGAATTTAGAGACAGACTCTTCCCGATTGGAGCTACCATGCTCCAATCGGAATTCAAAACAACTCTGAAGAAGAAACACGAAGATATCTCTTTGATTCATCGACAGACTGTGCAACAGCTGGTTTTACTCCTTCTTGTTCCAAAGAAGATTTGAGCAGATCTGCAAGTTTCTCGCTGGCTTCGACGAGATTGTTCATTTCTATTGACACAAGAAGGGTTTCTACGAGCTTCTGACCCTCTGAGGGAAGTCTGTCAAGTTCATCAAGTGTCTTCTTGAAGTGCTTGGGGTCTGATTGATTGCCTTGGATACTCCTCAGAAGCCAGATTGCAAACTCAGCAAATTCAACAGCGGCGTGTCTAGCAGAAACAAGAACTTGTGATTGAACAGCTGAATAGACCTTATTCAGACAATCAACTATTCCCGACCACTCGCCCCCAATCAGGTCAATTGAGTCTTCTCTGGATAACTTCTGTTCATTGAACCACTGTCTGAGCAAAATATCCAAGTCCAATACCAGATTCGTAGCAATAGCAAGAGCCTCTTCAGGAGGGCTGGTAACAAGCTGTGTATAACGTGTTGTGAACTCAGGAGGTGCGATTTCGAATTCTCCCAATTCTGGCAATTGCTTCCCCCAGTTGTGTGTCATAGGTTTCTTGTTGAGTGCAGATAGTATGTGCGAGATTCCCGTTGCTATGTTCCAGACTAGAAAGGAGGGAGTGAGGATGTCACCGTGGTTCACAGCATCCTGTAATCTCCAAAGCTGCCCGTAAAGACTTGTAAAATTGGTAACAGCTTTCCTTAGTACCTCTTGACTTCCATCCGGAATGTGTCTAGATATTTCTCGGAACTGTTGCTCAGTGTCCTTTGATTTGGACCAGAGAACAAGATGATTTTCGAAGATTGATGCTCCAACGGACCAAGTCCCATGACTGCCCTTTGCCACCCCGGCAATTTGGTCCCAAGACATTGTTTGTACCGAAACTGGACGTTCTGCTAGGACAAAGGACCAAGAAACGGTAACTTTGTCTGAGATAACAAGTAGATCAATATCAGAGAAGTCATCCGCAGTTCCACGGGCAAGGCTTCCATAAGCCAGAATCAAATCAATATCAGTTGTTTCTCCAACTATAGCCTCAGCAATCTCTCGGGCTTGTTCCAATAAGTCACTCATATCGAGGTCACCACGCAAGCAGTGAGCTGGTATGAGGCATTAATCAGGATAAATGGTGCGGAGGGCGAAACCATCTAACACCTACGTAGTATTTTTCTAGTATGAGAACTATATTCCTCTAATTGAGAGATTTGCAGATAATGACGGATGTATTCGATATTCCGGATTTAGGGCTGCT
>JAEOST010000107.1 GCA_016840245.1 Candidatus Thorarchaeota archaeon | reverse complement strand
CTCTCATTGCTACTGCCAGCAAGCAAAGTATAGCAACTACAAACATGGATATTGGTGTCCCAGTTGCAGCCACATTTGCCTCTGGGTCAATTGCTAGTGCGAAAGAAATCAAGTAGTAAACGATTGCCCCAGCCATCGCAATTAGCATCGCAGGTATCAATGAGATGAATGGTACTCGTGGGTCTGTGTATGACAGTATTCCGAGTATAATCATAATTCCACCAGAAACCATAGGAACAATGAAGAATGGATTACCGAATGATACGAATGCATCCCAGAACGTGTCGAAACCAATACCCTCTGGGTGAATCATGACTATTTGAAATTGAGTCCAGATTGCCATTATGCCTGACAGAATCAATACTGCCGCTGGCCATCTATACTGCAACAGACCAAGCTCTCTTTTGCGAAGTTGACGCTTCAACTCCTTGGCCTTTCGAATACGCTCCTGTTCTTTTGTTAGTTCAATTCCTCGCTCCCGAGGAGTAAGAGCATCTTCTTCTTCGTCATCTTCTTCAATGGAATCGATGATATCGGCGGCCATGTCTGAGGGGTCTTCTGCCATGATTGGTCATCTAATCCACTCTTGATGTGCTATATAAGCCTCAGTATCTGAGAAGTTTCAACGTCCAATCATCCTTGGGGACGATTCTATCACCTTCACAAGGGGGGAGGAGAGTATCTCCTTGGTCAAGTCTTTGACCTTCTTTGTGTCAAGTCTGAGAGCGAGATCGAAAGGTGACGCCTTGTCATCCAGACTATCCATCAGTACCGAGACCTCTCCCTCAAGGGAATCATCTCCAGTAAGGTATAACGAATACACAAGTGCATCGGCTATTCTGTCTATTCCACTAGTTAAATAAACATCATGAATAGGGCTAGAATTCAACTCCTGCAGGGCTCTAAACAACCTGGCATAGACATCCCGATGATCTGGTAGCACAAATGGAATGTCCTCCATGATACCTGTATTCATACATGTCGTTAGTTGAGAATAGTTCGTGAGGTATCGTACACAAACATACTGCATGAGTCTAGTATTGAGGATGAGTCCTATCACTTCAGGTGTAAGGTCTTTGTCAATAATTTCTATCTTGACAGCTCCTCCTCCATGAATCATGCCCCTTGGTTTGAGTACACATCTTGGATAAGGATAGTTCTTAGTAGCCAGAAGTATTTCATTGGAGTATGAATGTGTCAGACTATCATCTTGAGTAAACCAATCATTGGTGTATATCAGATGATCCTCATCAAACCGATACCGCTTGACGCTCTTTCCACTTGTTGCATATGGTATTGAGAATTGGTCATTCCAATTTGAGGTAACATATTCCTTAGGGATATCCCTTCCTCGAGTTGCTGTGATCAACCCTCTTTGTCCTCTCTCCAAGAATCCGGAGAATATCTCATCGAAATAAAGTGGAAAAACCTTACTTGTAGCCAAGACATGCCAGGGTACTTTATTCTGTTCTCTGATATCAGGTCGTCTTGAAATCACTCTAACACTGTGACCTCCAAGATCTCTTATTGCTTGGGCGAAGATACTGACCATCTCTAGCGTAACATCATCAAATGGACTCCCTTCATCAGCTATCTCCCATAGGTTCATTTCATTGAGCAGGAAGCGTCTTGTCTTGGAAAACTGGCCAACTCGTATGACACTGTTCGGTACAAGAAATCCTAGATAACCACCTTCTCGAAGCAATTCCTTTGCACGAACTATGAACAAAGCAGATGTGTTCCACGTTCCGCTACGACCTAAGTGTACATCATTCTCAAAATTGTCAGCTATAAGTTCTCTCTCTTCTCCTGAGAGTATGTTTCCATACGGGGGATTCCCAATCACAACGTCGAATCCTCCTTTAGAATCATAGACCTCATTGAACTCATTATGCCAATGAAATGGTTGAATCTTCCCTGACGAATCATTGAATTGATTGTGACTTCTAACTCGACCAATTAAGCTATGACCTTGACAGAGATTGAATCGAATACCCTCTTCAGAAATTCCTGCCCACTTCAATAGTTGTCGTTTACATGAGGTTATGGCATCCGCTTGTAGGTCTACACCGTACAATGAGTTCTGAAGAATCTCTATCATTAGTTCTTCATGACTAAACCCGTCATTGAGTTCAGCTCTTTTTGAGAAGAGCCATTCTCCAGCAGCTATCAAAAACACACCATCCCCAACTGAGGGATCCAGTATGCTGATGTTTCGGAGAGTTTCGGGATTGGCATCATTCTGATTCTTGAACCATGCGTCAAGTGCTGTTTTTCCTATCTTTCGAGCCAAATTCAAAGGAGTATAGAATGAGCCTATACTCTTGTTGTATTGCCTATCGGTAGAAGTTGTACTTTCTTGCAACTTCTGAATGCTTCTGGTATACCTCTCTGACTGAGTCATGCTACTCTATTCATCGTCAACAATCAATTTTAGATGTGGTATAACACTGATAAGTGAGTGTTAACATAAAATGGAAAGGAGGAATTATCATTGGTTTGGAAGAAATATATCAAAAACGTAACAGAGCTGAGAGAAACAAACAGAAAATTGGATATGGATACCATGAATCGATTTCTGGACATTCTTAATGCGATAAAGGATCAAGATCAAGCAATCAATTTCAATTTTTTGAAGGAACATCTTCGACTAAGACCAGATGATGACGATGCCATGCAGGAACTAAAAATCTGGATGGCTGCAATGGGTGACATATCCCACTACTCTATAATCGATGACAATGACCAACAAATCTACCTGGCATTTACTTCAACTAAGGCCGAAGATGACAATGAAGATGATGATGACGACTGATTCTAGTACTTTGGACAATATTAGCCAACTGCAAAGTTGAGAGAACAGTAGCATCCTCTTGAGCTTGAGAGAGGATTGTCAATGACCGAGATGGAATTCTCATATACTGATGTATATGGCAAGTCCGATACGGAAAATCGAATGCTGGAATGGAGATTGAAGAAGTAGTCATTGCGATTCGTGTGGAAAAGATCAATCTGCCTTTTCACCGCTCTTCTATCGGGATTCTATGTGGGTCTGTCAGAAGTGCGCCTTCAAGATACTTCGAAAGAAAATAGAAGATATTCTGGAATAATTCATGATTGACTTTTTCTAAACATTACAATCGTAATCACAAATAGAACTCCTACAGAGGCAGTAATAACAATCAAAACAGACATCATCAACAATACAAACGCATTGTACTCTTCTAGACTGACAAATCCTATTGTTGTGTTCGTTGGTTCAGTAGTTGTTGTGGTCGTCGGAACAGTGGTTGTAGTAGTTCCTTGAGATTGAACCTCTATGAATATCGTGTCAGTTGCATAATTCCCACCTGCATCAACAACCTCAATTGTCAGATTATAGTAGCCAGTATCAAGAACACCAAGGTGAACCATCACAGCACCACTGTTCCAGTCCTCGTTTAGTACAACTTCACCATCAAGATACGCTGTGACCAGAACAGGATTCCTATCATCTGTGACCCAGTACGCCCAGACTGTATCTCCCTCGTTGAATGTCAAATCACTCAATGGTGTGATTAAAGGACCAATTACATCAATGACTTCCACCATCACTGAATCTGTTACGGAGAAATTACCGTCATCTAGAACTAACAATGTTATGTTGTATTGACCAATTGTCAACGAATCTAAATTGTAAGAGATATTGCTTCCGTCCCAATTACTGGTCAATACCACGATGTCGTTGATATAGATTCTATACAGTACTGGATGTCTATCTATGGCTGACCAATTCACAAAGTTGCCTGTCGATTTTTCATGCATGACAAAATTGGAGGGGCCCGCAACAATCGATGGTGTTACATCAGTCACAATAATTATGACTGTGTCTGAAACTTTGTTTCCTTCTCCATCACTCACTGAAATAGTATAATTGTGGGTTCCATGGACCTGCGACGAGATATTGAATGAAATTGGTCCACCTGTCCAACGTACGTTATCAAATTCTGCAATATCATTGATGTATAATGTGTAGTTACCAGGCCAATCATCATTAGGACTCCACTCAAGTATATGACCTGTGGTTCCCTCATCAAACATCATATCGGTGGGTGAATCAATTAAAGGTGAACCATCTGTGTCATTAAAACCCGTAGGATGATTGTCTACATCGCTGGCTGATCCTGCGATAGCATATACTCCAGTACCTGAATATCTACTCCAATAGTTTCCATCTACGCCATCATCCCAATCTGACCCATTAATTGCATGACTCATGACAGGATATTCATTCCAGGCTATGATGTTATGTACGAATAGATTGGGTCCATATCTCGGAGTGTTACCTCCTATCATAATGGCATATAGATTCTTGTAGAATGTGTTGTTCATGGTTGTACAGTTCCGTGAATTTCCACTCCAATACATCGCATTGTCGTTGTGATGGAGTGTGTTATTATAGATGAATGCACCACTTGCTCCCCCATACATTGTGATGCCATAGCCACAACCAACTATGAGATTGTTCGTTGCATTGAGATTACTAGCGAACATCTCACCAACAATGGCATAGCTATTACCAATGATAGTACAATCTATGACTGAACAGTTCTCTTGGAAGAAATAGAATCCCTGACCTCCATTTATCATGGTACATCCTCTAATGGTGACTCCTGGAGAGTAAAAGACTGTGCCCGAAACATCGAACATGGTATAGTCTTCTAAAAGAACACCCTCAGATGAACTAACATCTAACACCCTTCCCGCACTTATGAAGTCGCAACCTATGATGCTCATGTTTGATACTTCAGACAGCAATAGCGATATTGGACTAATGTCGTGAAACAAGCAATCATTGAAGGTGATGTTCTCCGATAACATGATCTGCATGCCGTTCATTACGAATCCCATCGTGCAATTATCCAGAACGGCATTGGACACGTTATGGAATGACATTCCCACTGCTGGAACTACTGAATCCTCACTCCCGAGAAACTGACTGTCTTTGATTACAAAATGGGCAGTTGTGTTGGTAATTGAACCGCATCCATATTCATCAATGATTTCGACATTCTCTAGTGTATATGGATTCTCTTGTGTTCCAAGTCCTGTGAAACCAAAGTCTGTGAAATTGTCATTG
>JAEOST010000106.1 GCA_016840245.1 Candidatus Thorarchaeota archaeon | reverse complement strand
GCTCTTTTATTACTATAATCACACCGCTAGCCCCTATGTAAGAAACTGAGAGCAGAACATCCATCTCAGCATGTCTGGGGGACATAAGTAATGCTTTTAGATCACTTCCTTCAGTTTCAAGTCCGCCTGCACCAATGCGTATGCCTTCAACTGCAACTACATGTTGTCCAAACATGGCTAAGACTTGGTCTAAGATCTTGTCATCAGGTCCTACAACGGTTATCTTGAAGAGGTAACGTGTTTTCTTGTTGGCCGAGTTATTGCCTTTAGTTGGTGGTGACATCAGGAAACACCTTCACGAATCATTGGATACCCAAGTAACCAAGAGTTTGTTCAAGCATTAAGGAAGAACCTGATATGTGTTGTTATGAGAATTGGCTTTTCTATATTGACCAAAATTGATAAGTGGAATCAGAGGGCGATTGCTACGGGAATGCAATTGACAACAGTGGAAGAAGTATTTGAAAGTCTCAAACCAGTGATGGATCCAGAACATCCAATCTCTATAACCGATGAGAGGATGAAGATAGTCGAACCACATTTTATTCGAATTATTGATGATTTAATCCGAGTAAGATTCAAACCGACGATACCAACCTGTCCCATGGGAGGTCTCATTGGGATTCTAATTAGACATCAACTAGAAAAGGTCTTTCCAAAGAACAAAGTTCAGGTATTGCTACTTCCAGAGTCGCACGCCCAAGAAGAAGCTGTAAATTCGATGATAAGTGATAACGAGCGTTACAACCAGATTATTGAGCAACTAAGGGATAGAGGAATGTTATAGGACCTCTTAAGACAATAGAGTTAGAGTGGTGAAATGATTGAGAAGACCACAGCAGTTGATTATATTTGGAGTAATCATGGTTAGTGTAGGATCACTGCTACTTGCATTCGGAAATGGAGGAGGGGACAGTTTTGTCTTCGTGTTTCCTTTCTTCTTTGCTTCTTGGTCAGTTACGTTTCCAGTAATCTTAGTAGTTGGAGTATTTGTTGTTACGAGTATCCTAATCTTGGCTATGTGGCTAAAACCATTCTTAATGCATATGGAAGAGAGAGGAACCATTATCCTTGAAGAAAAACCATCTTCAAGTAGATTGTGTTCAATCTGTGGTGAACGCGTGATTAGCAAAGCCAATTTCTGCTTAAATTGTGGAAATCAAATGAACTCTTCAGACCATAATGATGAGAACTACTAGAGAGTGAGTGAATTGCCTGAAATTCGTCTAGTTCGCGAGGAGGATTTAGATTCAGTTCTCCGAATAGAAAATGAGAGTTTCAAAAATCCTTGGGCACGGAAAATTTTCTCAACTCTATCTCGCTGGAGAGGCTGTACTCCTATTGGTGAGAAGAGAAGAATTTACATGAGAGTTGCAGAAGAGGACAACACTATCGTAGGTTATGTAGTATGGGAGGAAAACTACAGGACTGAAGAAGGTAGAATTTTGAACCTTGCTGTGAGTGCCAAATGTCAAAGGAAAGGTATTGGAACCGCCCTTGTTCAGTTTACTTTCACTTCGATGAGAGACAGCGAGATTAGAATGTGTTTCCTTGAAGCCCGTGTCAGTAATCAACCAGCTAGAGCATTGTATGAGAATCTCGGGATGTCCCTGTGTGGGACAAACCCCGAGTATTATGGTGATGAAGACGCAGTCATATACTTCATCAAATTATCGGATACGCGATTTTGTTAGCTGAGGTCCTAGGACATCATGGTACAGCTGAAGATATGATTCATCAATCGATGCTATCGCCATTGGCGTATCTGAATCCTGAGTACCCCCAAGAACAATTTCAACATCATCTACTACTGCAAGCATCAGTGGGTCTTTAGTATACCAGATTCTCCAACCTTTCAATGTTGTAAGAATTTCAGGCGGATCGTCCATTTCTGGTACAATGAGAACCTTCCTTGTAGGTCCCTTGATACGACCAAGGGCCTTCACATTGAAACACTCAATATTAGGCAGCGATATCACTGCGGACTTCTCTGCGCGTTGAATCATATCTAAGATATAGGCGCATATCTCTTCTTGACCTGTCAAATACCACGAGTTTTCTGATGGAATCTGCATCACTGCATTACCAGCTTCAATAACTGCATTCAATGACGTAATAGTCGATTCAGTCAATTCACTGATTGATTTCATGGTCTGTTGAAGCTCATTTGATAAATCCACGTTCAGTTTCTTTTGACTTTTAGACCAGCGTCGTGCTGTTTTATCAATGTCAGTACCAGTCTTGTTTAGCGATTCATTTCGTGTTACTCTTACTGAGGATGTAGATTCACTTGCAGTATTAGTTGTTTCAGTAATTGTGTTAGCAATGTTTTGACTAGCAATAGTAACATCACTCTGAATGCTCTCAATGAGCTGATACGAATCGGCACTAAATTCAGTTTTGAGCTTTAATCCAATTGACTCGAATTTCCTCGATGCTTGTTGGTTTGCATTTATGACGCTTGATAGCGCAGTTTCAAATGCTTTGTCACGTGACGTTTTAACTTGATTGAAAGTTCCTTCAATAAGAGTTGTATATACTTCAACAGCATCTTTTGTCGAAGTTTCAAATGCCACAGTATCATCAACCACCGATGCTCCAATCTCCTTGAACTTCTGACTCAACTCCTTTCTTGCTGCATTGATAGTTTCTGTCGTTGTTTTGGCAATGGTTACGGGAATCTTGCTCAGGCGCGTTTGGCTCTTATCTAGTGCAACTGCACTTGTTGTTCCAAACTCACTAGCATGAGCTTTCAGAGTTGCTTCCGATTTTTGGAATAGTGATATTGTCATTTGTTCAAGACGTTCAAGAGATGACTCTCCTCTTTGAATTAATCTCGTTTCCGCATTAGTAGCTTCTTTCTGTAGTTCATCTCGGACCTCTACCATTTCACCATCAAGTTTCGCTCCTAGTGATCCAAGTGATGTTGTAATATTTTCTACCGTAGTGTTGATTGACATTGACGCGGCATCAAATGCAACCCCAACTTCGAGTTTGTGAGAGTCAATTGCGGAAATTACCTCTTCACGTGCATTGGCTCGTTCTCTCACACCTGTAGTTTCATCTTTGGCAAGAGATGTATGATACAATTCAATCTTCTCCGATGTCTTCTTGAGCGTCCTTGATGCGAGAGTATCAATCTTCTTACTCGTACTAGTGAGATTTCTCTGTCGTGAGTTTTGTTGTTCAGCAATGTATGACTCAATAGCTGTTTGAGCTCCAGTTGTTACTGAATTGAGAGAATCTAGAGTTTCATCATTGAATCCATCCATTTTCTCGGAAATGTTATCTCTTGCTGCTAATACAGAAGTCTCGAATTCCTTTGATAGTTGAACTATGCTCGCACCAATCTGTTTTATGGTCCCAGACTCCATCTCTTTCAATGCATCTTGCGTGCTGATAATTCCGGTCTCAGCAAGCTCAAGTGTTTCAGCAACAGACTCTGATATCTCAGCATGCTTCTCGCTTGTGAATTCATCTAGCGACTTCCGAAGAGCTGCAACAGAGGTTCCAACTTCATCTACCTTCAAACTAATGTTAGATGTATAATCCTGTTGAAGCTTCGTGGATTCTTCTTGGAAACTTGTCATCTCTGATTTCAATGCAGTTCTGATCTCAGCATGAGACGATGAGATTAAGTCACGAGCCTCAATTGTTTGGCTGGATAACAGTCCATTGAAAGTTGCCTCAAGATTCTGAGTTGCGGTGATGAATTGACGTGTCATATCCTCCAACTGATTATGGAAGGCTTCACGAATCGCTTGGGAATGACTATCAATACGTGCAGTCTGGTCTTTTATTATATGTCCAATATCTTTCTGTACCTTGTCGGTAAGAGAAGTGAGTGTGGACACGCTTTCTATAACACGCCCATCTAGTCTTCCAGCAAGTGAATCATAGATTGTTTTCACCTCATTAAAGTGCTTCTCACTAGCAGAAGTAAAAGTGGAAACTGCTTCTTTCAGTTTCTTACCAACACTGACTTCAAAATCGTGAGCGGACCTCTTGAATCCAGAAATCACGGCTTCATTTCGTGTGTTGGCAGATGTCATAGCACTTTTGTAAGCAGACTTGAGTCTACTATTCATATTTTCAGCTAGTGCTATAAATTCTGTAGATTCTGTGTTAAGTACACCCGTAACCTCATCTCTCATTCCAGACATCTTTGTATTCAGATTCTTAGCTGTACTCTTCACCCAATTATCAAGCTCAAGACCAAGTGTTTCGCCTGCAGCATCTAGGCTTTTCTGATCAGCATCCGATTGACGTTTGAGGACTCCGAGAACAGCACTACGAATATCATTCAAGTAAGTTTCTAGGTCAGTAGTTATCGCTGAGGATATTGTCTTTAGCTCACTATACTCAGAACTCAAGATAGAATTCACTCGTTCAAGGTGCCCCGTGACACTTGTCTTAATTGCATCAAGATAAGCGGTATCTGTAGAAGATAACTGGTCGAACTGCGTATTCAGGGTCCTAGAAGAGTTCTCGCAAAAGACTGCTACTTCACTCTTCCATGAAGAGATATCGGAACCAACTGTACCGATTCTATCTGCAGCCTGCTCAATGACTCCTTTCGCCACGCCTGCATATTCACCTGAAACCTCACGTCCACTTTCCATTAGTTTTTGTAGGGATTCAAGTGCCTCATGATGAGCCTGTCCTAGCTCCGTATCGAACTTACTAAGAGCTTCAGTAAGCGTATCAGTAACTGAAGTGATAGAGAGGGATGCACTATCTGTTACAGATTGAGTCTTTTCTCTTAGACTTGTGGAGAGGGATGCAGAGGAGGACTTGAGTACTTTCTCGGACTGTGTGAGTGCGTCTGTAACAATTGACTTTGCACTCATTAGAAGCGCTGTAGCTTTCTTTTCAAAGGAGGCGATACCAACATTCGATGTAACTGCCTGACCTTTGAGCCATTTATCGAGACCGCGTGTGATCGCTCGAAGTTCCTTCTGCAAAGTCTTCTGATTCATATCAAGTTCAGCTTGCAGTGTGAGCAAGTCAGTGCCAAGATTCTCCTCAAGGGTAGTATCAAGTGTTGAGAGGGAGGTATCAACTCCTTGCGAGAAGGTTACTAAGACCTGATTAGCAATTTCTGCTACGGAATTGATCT
>JAEOST010000105.1 GCA_016840245.1 Candidatus Thorarchaeota archaeon | reverse complement strand
CTGCCAACCACTACTACACCCTTAGAAACTGTAATCCGTGGAAAGGTCGAGGTCGCCTCGGGTTACGACTTTGCAGGCGAGAAGCTGAAACTAGCCATCAAGATTTCCAACAAGAGTCAACTCAGTATAACCTCTGTTAATGTGATGGTGAACCTCCCTGATGGTTTCAAGGTGGATGGTGGTAACTCTCAGACCCTTGGCTCGATTCCAGGTGGTGGTTTTCAGAGTGCAATATTCTGGCTTCAACCCTTGCGGTGCGTTGATGACCAATATGGCGGCATTGTGACATACCGAGATGCACGAAACAAGCTGTGTACCGTCGAGATTCCATCCAAGAGATTGGTCAATGTGTGTCCAATGCTCTCGTCTGTTGAAAATCCTGATTCTGTACTTGCTCGACTTAAGCTTGGAGGTCTAGCCCGTAATTGCTCATCATTCGAATTTGAGGGAAATCCTGGGGCCTCATTCACACTGGCCAATGCTCGATTGGCAGGTATGGATGCGATATCTCATACTGAGAAGACCTACGAGGATGGAACCTATCTTGGTTACTCATGTTATGTTGGTAAGACCAAGTTCGGTGACAATCAATTCGCTGCTGAGGTCCAGGTGTCTGGTGCTGGTACCGGTGGCATCCTCACACTTAGTGTCTATTCTGATGACGATCGAATTCTCAGTGGATTCTTTGTTGATGTCATGAAGAACGTCAGAGAGCACATTACGGTCGTGGAGGAGAAGCAATGTCCAGTCGCGACTTGTCCAAAGTGTGGTGCTAACCTAGATCCGAGTGCATTTGATGCGGAGGATGTCTATCATTGCGCATATTGTGGTGCTCTGAGTAAGGTACCACCATGGATTTCATCCTAATGGACTTCCAAAATTAGGTTGAGGGTCTAATCACTGTGGGTTAAAATCCACGAATCATTAGACCTTCATTATTTTCTCTTTAAATAACTGGGACAAATGCAACATTTCATTGTCTGTGATTGAGAAATCACAGTTGAGGGAATCTCGTTCTGGTATGCATCTAGAGCGTCTTCTACTAGATCCCTTATTGGTATGTCACCTATGAGTTTTCACTGTGAGCTTGCCAATACTCTCTCTGAATAGCTTCCCTCTATATTCAATACACCCAATTTCGCTTTGTCTACTTTCTATAGAGATCAATTGTCATAGTATGTTCACAGTATGGTACTCGTCCATTGTTCCCATGATATTGGTCTAGAATAACTCCATTCTATGACTCCCTCTGTACTCCATCTAGAGATGTTCAACCCAGCTCCGGAAGATGGATGTGAAAATGTGTAGATTGTATCAAGTGGGCTAACGTCAAATGAGTAGAATTGGCAGGTTCTGTTCCATACAACTCCACCATTCGAAGAAAACTGGATTAGGTATGGATAACTTCCGACAATGACATTGTTTGATGAGAGAGCGGATATCTTGGTTGATAGATGGTCTCTTCCTATTGTCTTATTCCACAACAGTTGACCAGCAGAGTTGAATTTTGCCAGAAACAAAACAAGTCCTAGGTGAATGCTCCTAAGGCTAACACCTGTCACAAATATTGAATCATCAGGAGTAATGGCAATATCCGCGTTTCTGATAGAACCAAGCCAGATGTCCCAATCATACTGATGTGTCCATATTAATTGTCCAAGAGAACTCCATTTCATCAATACAAGTAGTCGGGTTTCGTCAGCAGTAATCAGTTCACTCACTGTATAGATGAATCCCTTTCTATAAACAACTCCAAGCCCCTCAGAGTACATTCCATCCGATATCCATCGGGTCCATTCTACAGTTGCATTGTTGGTCCATTTAACGAGTGTAAACCGAATTTCATCTGATTGACGTTCACCCGTAAACCCAATTGTGTAAGCGTTATCATCTGGTGCAGCAACCATATCCCTGTAATGACCAGACCATTCAGAGTCAGATACACCGTAGGTTTCAGGATTTACTTCTATTGGAAATGATAATTCATCCTGAGCTAGGACAAAATTCGAGTCACAAAGAATCGGAGATTGTCCACTGGTTTGTATAAGAACAATCGCAAATAATACTCCCAGATATTTCCACTTTTTCATAGACATTATCAATGCCACCACACACTCCTTCTCTAATGCAAATATAGTAAAATCAAATGAAGAAGGTTATGGTCCTTAATTGTTCTTAGTAAATCAACAAGAAATAAGAAAGTGAATCGCCCCTGAGCAATTAACACTCAGGAGCATGTGAATCCGAAGGAATTAATCTTCTTCTTCGTCTTCTTCTTCGGTATCCCAATCCTCGCCCTCTGGGATTCGCATGACGCCGAGTTCAAGAAGTCGGTCCATGACCTTCAACGCAGCTTCATCAATCTGCGGCTCAAACTTGGCACCAGTAATGACGAGCTTTCCAGAACCGAACAGAAGAATTACGACCTTGGGGTCTCGCATTCGATAGATGAGACCTGGGAACTGCTCTGGTTCGTAGAGAGTGTTCTCAAGCTTCATGGCAGCGAGCTCAAGGTTGAGTTCAGCACCGAGGCTTGCACTAGCAACGATGTTCTGAACAACAATGATTGGACGACCAGTAATCTCAATGCCGGCCTCCTTTATGTTCTTGACAATCTTGTGGACTGCACGCTTGGCTTCCTTCTCACTCTTTGCACCAGTACAGACCATCTTACCACTGTTGAAGATCAGTGTGGCTGTCTTTGGTTTCTTGAGACGGTAGACTAGTCCGGGGAATTGCTCAGGATCAAATTCCACGTTTGGCATAGTGGCAGCAATCTCATCTAGGTCGAGACGCTGGTTAAGAATCACTGAAGCAACGACATTTTCAATCTTGGTCTTTGGTTTTGGACGTGGCATGTAGAAAATCTCCTGCCTTTATATAGTATATAAGGAGCTAAGCCGGAGTATATAAGTT
The DNA here is from genome assembly GCA_016840245.1 of Candidatus Thorarchaeota archaeon. Next base: position 1,803 of record JAEOST010000105.1, on the reverse strand, counting down.
GCCTTATAAAGCTGTGTACTTGTTCGGGGATTTATTCCTAGTTCTACACAAACTACCTTTATTTTACTTGAATATAGTGACAGTTACTGCAAACTGGGTGGGTATATTTGTCGAAACAAAACTCTGATCAAGATACTGAATCAAAGTATCCCAGAGTTCTTTATCGTTTTTGGAATATTGTTGCTGAACCACATTCATCTGTCCAAGGTGTAGGACAACGACAGAGATCTAGACTTCTCTCAGTGTTATTGCTACTAGCTGTACCAATTCTTGTATTTGCCCAATTTGTAACAGTTCTTGTGGAACCCGGTTTTCCAGCATACCTATTGGTATCACTTCTTGCAGCTGTATCGTACATCATTAGTAGAACTCGGTACTATAACGTTGCATTGACGTTATGTCTTAGTGGATTTACAGCTCTTCCACCGGTCATTTTCATTTTGGGAAGCAATTGGGAATTGGACAGATTTCCAAGACTACTTGTATGGATTTTCATATCCCTGCTGATTGGTAGTCTATTCTTGAAACCTAGACTTGTCGCCATTCAGGCAGGGACGATGTTAGGAACAATAATCATTGTTAGTCTAGGTCCTTATAGTCTGAGTTTCATTGATATTAGTGAGTACCTTGGAACTGCATTGATTGTTGCTGTACTCATTGTGCTTGGTACTATGATGATGAATGATTATGTGAAACAACTAACTCATAGAACGTCAGAGTTAGACAAAGAACGCTGGGAGCTTGAGGTGTATTCTCAGCTTCTTAGACATGATCTTAGAAACGATATGCAGGCATTATTATATTCTGTCGAGCTCTCATTGCTGACTTGTACGATTGATACTGAGATAGCGTGTGGCCACATGGAAACATCGATGGCAACTGGCAATCGTATAATCAGTTTGCTTGATGCCTTCTCAATATCCGGCAATGCTTTCGAATCTGATGTTCTAAGTATGATTGAACATATTGCTAGTGAAGCTGAGTCATTCCATCCAGAAATGGAGGTCACGGTCCTGGCAACTGAAGAAGCTCGTAAAACACATGTGATACCCAGTAGATTGATGCCAACAGTATGGGCGAATATCTTCCGAAATGCAGCTCAGCATGCTGGTCCCTCACCATGTGTGGAAATTCAAGCAGATATTGACAAACATGAACTTGTTATTCTTGTTTCTGACAGTGGTCCAGGGGTCCCTGATTCCGAGAGAGAATGGCTATTTCGAAGAGGAAAAGGCACTGAATCCTCAGATAGTGGATTGGGTCTGTATTTGGCAAGAATCATTTTGGAATCTCAAGGTGGTTCGATTGCACTAAAAGAAGATTCACCAAATTCCGGTTGCACCATTGAGGTTAGGCTGCCAACAGATTTGATTGCCCAGTTATAATTCAAAGGTCAACTGAATCTGATGGAATAATTCTGGTGCGTGTGTTTTCGACAGACACATAACCTGCCATTCATGTTGGGAAGTTCGGTGTTCTTACTTGTGGGAGTGTGAAAAGTGTGGGGTGATGAATGACCCCATAGATGAAGAGTGTGAAGTGTGCAAGACTGCAAAGCCGGTAGGCCGAGTGTGTGCACTCTGTGGTACAAATAATGACTCGGACTCCAAGGTGTGTTCATTATGCGAAAGTCCAATCTTCTTCACATTCGAGGATCTTGAGAAGGATGAGGATCTAGAATCCACAAGCTTTGTTCAACTGGCATCAACCTTTGCTGAGGAGTTAGCTGTTCTCGACAAACTCATGGATGGAAAAACTACAGCGGTGCTGCCAAAGGACAAAATAAAACGCCCATGGATGTAT
>JAEOST010000104.1 GCA_016840245.1 Candidatus Thorarchaeota archaeon | reverse complement strand
TCAAGCAGAAGCGAATTCTGAGGATGGCTGAGGATACAGATCCAACTGAGGGCGGAGGATTTGTATTCATAAAGGTCAATCCGGAACCAAAGGTATTCTGCTACGGAATCGGTTTTGGACTTATCGAGCTGCGTAGTTCACACACTCGTGGGGACTACAGTGTGATGATTCCTGAGGGTCGACTATGATGCGGTGTACTTTATTTCGTGATTTTTACGTAACAACAAGCCAAGATTGGAATTGCTGCAAATATACAAATGAGCAGAAAGACCCCTGAATGTATTCCGAAATATGGACGAATTACAGTCATTATTATCTCCCTGGAAATGGTCTGAGTTCTGTATGTTGAGTCAGTCGTGGTGGTTACTTCGACATAAGCATACAAGGTCTGACCCTCTTGGACATCAAATGGTAGTGTTGGACTTAAGGGGGGTTTGAAGGTAGTCCCACTAGATCCATTACCACCCATATCCCATTCTCCAAGGGCACGATGAGCAGCAAGGAAGAATGTGATGTTGTCAAGTGAGAGATAGAACTTGTCATCCACCATCCGCTCATCACTTTCGAAAGAGTAATTGTATGTGATGTATATGTTCAGAACTGCCTCAGAATATGGGTATTGGATTGACATAGTTATATTATCCATCCATATGGGGGATTCATTCACTTGTTTTGAGGTGAATTGTCCTTGATTACTCGAAACCGCGTCTATTGGTATGAAGATTGAAACGGCAAACAGAGATACAACAACCAATGTCCAGTTCATTGATTTACTCCTCCATAATGAAACAATTTCCAGATGATGTATCTATAATTGAGTACATACCTTTCAGATGAATCTTACCTGAAGATAGGTTACAGTTCAAAATCATCCCTGTTGACTCTTTGGTTTCCGAGTTGTTCTCAATACCAGATAGCCACAGAGTATAATGGGTAGAACCGATGCAGCAATACCTCCGATAAGAAAGAGCCCCGATGGTATCCTGAAGAGAAATGAACGTAGAACATCAATTGATATCTCTTCGGAGAATGTGTTAGTTCTGTAAGTTGAGTCTGTTGTAACGACCTCTACATACCCATACAATATCTGTCCCGCTTGAACATCAAAAGGAAGTGGATCTCCAACTGAGTTAGCGAAGAAGAAACCATTCGTTCCATTTGCTGGCATGAGTAGCGGATCATAATTACGATGAATTGCTCGCACAAATGTTTCATTGTCAAGTGAGAGAAAGAGCATCTCTTCCACGGTTCGTTCCAAACCATCGAATGAGTAGTTGTAGTAGATATCAACATACAAGTCTGTACCGTTATTTACTTCGTATAGGCTCACTTCAGATAGCCAGATACCAAAGTCGTCTATCTGTTTTGGTGTGCTACTATATTGATCTGTCAAGATACCATCAACGGGGATTAATGCAGCAAAGACAACAAGGGACACGACAACCAGGATTCGTTTCATGGACTTAATCATCCTCCAAAATATCCCTTCAATGCACGAAGCGCTCGCAAAGTTATCCACTTTGATGGTTTGTGCTTCTCTTCAATATGGCAGAGCATCTTTCCATTGAATGTATGCTTCAGAAGCCATTTTCCATCCTTCTGCTGAGCAGCCAACACAACATCAATAGCATCCTGCATTCTGTCATCTCTCACTCTAAGTGCGCCTAAAATACCCAACACCTCAAGTATATCTGATTGATAGAATATGGGAAAGCCAAAGCGTTTCCATCCCGCCTTTTCCTTTCTGCTACCATTAGGGTTTCGAAGATAATTGTAGACACCATTCTCTAAGATGACTTCAATCTCTTGGTCTATGATACCCCGAAGCTTATTCGATCTCTTATGCTCGGGAATTGCCACGAGCCCTCGCAACATCTTAATCCTCCCCATATAGCAATTGACAGGAAAGACTTTGTTTGGATCGATTGGGAATGCTCTACATTTCCACCCTCCTTCATCTTGCGAGTAATACTCCTCTTGGAACTCAATGAGGTGTTGTGTCCGAGGGTCACTGAGATATCCAAAGTGGATCAAATAGTACAGAATGTTTCCATCAATACAGCATCCATCTTTGACAATGCTAGCGCGTCCCTTCTCAGTCTTGGGCATCTTTATGAGAAAGTGTCCCGAATCTCTCTGAAACAAGAAGAGATGTTCTATCACAGTTTCAATCTCTCCAACACGTTTCACACCGAGCTCAGCCAGAATGAGTAAGTTATGAGTAGTCGCCGTGTACTTTGGATTATACATATCATCCTCATCACCCCAGTATCCCTCTGGTTTTATAGATCCAATGATTGATTGAATACATTGTGATTTCATGATAGCATTCTGTACCTCTTGAACATCCTTACTTTGCTCACCTTTGTCTAAGAGGTGCTTCAATGTCCAAAAGCGTACACTTGGATTCTCAGGTTCAAGTAACCAGTCCATTACATCATCTTGGACATAATCCTCCCAACTCATTAGGAAAACCTCGCCTATACGTAAGTTACTTGGATTCGGTTTAACTTTTCCTTTGTTTCATAATTGCACTAGTGAATGGCACTCATTTCTTCACCGCAATAGTGAATCCTTCTCCTATCGGGAGTATTGTACTCACCAAGTCATCTCTGGATGCCACTGCTTTGTTGAATGAATCAAGACACCTATAGTCGGTATTCCACTCTGACTCATTGCGTAGCACTGGCCACAGCGTATCATCAACAAGCAACAGCCCATTTGGTTTCAGAATTCTAACACAATCATCCAATAGGGGCTCGTATAGGCACTTAGCAGAATCTTGAAAGACAACATCAAAACGCTCGGATTTGACTTCAGGAACTAACTCTTTAGCATCTCCGAGTAGAATCTCAATGTAATCCAACATACCCTCCCTCTCAAAGGACTCCCTTGCTGGTTCAATGACCTCCGGATTGTACTCGATAGTCGTCACTTTTCCTCCATACTGCTTAGCAATGAGTGCAAGATGAGTCGTTGAGAAACCGACGTTCATCCCAATCTCTAGAATCTCCCTTGGTTTGATAGGAGCAAGGAGCACCTTGAAGAGTCGTACTATGTCATTATCAACAATCGGGGTGGAACCCTCATAGACAACTCTACTTAGATAGTCATCTGCATCAGGTTCATCATGTTTCTTGTAGATTTTAGCGACATAATCAGTTGCTTCACCTAAATCCATGTATTTTGTCAAGATTCTGTCCTCTCATAACATCTACAAGTCGAAACCAGTTTTGGCGCTTCCCCATGTTTCCATTGCAACCTTGAGTTCCTCATGGCCTTCTTGTTTTGCATACCTGCTGACCGGAATGCCCTGCATCTTCGCGTCGATTGCCTGTCTGAATGCAATAGCACCTGCTCGGGGTCCCATTGGATGTGCATGGATTCCTGCCCCTGTTCCAATCACAACATCTGGACCTAGATCATCAACCACTTCTTCAACGTGCCCAGGACTGATCCCTCCACTTGGCATTGGGGCTGTCTGCTCGATATTGTGAAGTGGCATGACCATATCATGTGCCATATTCATGAATCGCTCCTTCAGAATCGGAGCCTTTCCATACGGTGCTGGGAACACAGTGATGTCTGAACCACAGATTCGTGGGAGTTTCCCAATCACAATGTTTGTGCCAATTCCAGTTATCGGAGAATAGGACATGGCACCTGTGATGTCCATGTGAGCAAGAACTGGTACATTGAGAGATGGGTCCTCACAGATATGCCTAAACGCAGAGTACCCAACCGCCAAAAAGTTCACCATCAGTCCATTGACTCCAAGTTCGATTGCTCTCTCTGCAAGCTCGAACATTCTTGGTACACTGTCAGTCACATTTACAGTGAAGAGAGTCTTCTCTCCCTTCTCAGAGTCTGCTCTGTCAATAGCCTCCATAAAGTGAGTCACTCTGTCTTCTACGGTGTTAAACTTGGCATCAGCAAGTAGCTCATCATCCTTTATGATGTCTGCACCACCTACAGCTGCTTCATAGCAGAGTCCTGCTCCCATCTTAGCTGATGTATACACGCATGGTTTGATCATATTGTTGACAAGCGGTCTCTTCTTGATTCCCAACAGCTTTCGGAGACCCTTGATACCGAACTTTGGACCCTTGAAGCCCTTGAGCCAACTCTTTGGGAACCTCATGTCAACACATTTGATTCTACCACCAAGTGAGATGTTTCCAATCATCGTACTCATCATCATTGGGATTTGCTGACCAAAGTTCTCCCATGGAAATGCTACTTGGATTATGTACTGTCTGCGTTCGGCGTCTTTAGGATAACTATACTCGTATTGGGGGACCTCATAGACCCCGATGACCTTCGCAACATGTCGTTTCCGTACTGCTGGGGTTTCTCCCGGGACACAGGTCCAGGTTCCAGTGCTCTGCTCGATGGCGGCTGCTCGAGCGACCTCTCGAACATCAATCATTGGTGGAAGTCCTACATAGTAGGTCCCAATCGCGTATTTCTCATAATCAATTGAATCTGGTAAGGCATCAGGAAGTGAATCCAGTGGCATATCATCCATTAACATCAGCTCGGATTTCCTTACTGTAGCGCGTCTTATTTTCCTTTTGATATCTGGTTTACAAGCTCGATAGCCGTAACATAATATCTTATATGCTAACATAATATAAAATATCCATCAAGGTCGGGGAATCCTGACTGAATGTCAGGCTTGTTTGGTCTAAGAAGAAGGTTCTACGAAATGCAGATACAAGATCCTATGCTACTCACCAATTATGTGAATGCTATAGTGATGCTTGGTCTTCTACTGCTGGTGTCGGGTGGTTTATACCGACACTCAATGAACGCGAAGTTCAGACTATGGGCGGTTGGCTGGTTTCTCTTTGGTGTTGCAGCATCGTTAGCTCTATCCCGAATAGCCCTGGATACTTCATTACTCGACATTCCCTCTATTATCTTACTATCATTGAGCGCTCTTCTCTTTATTGACGGAAAATCAAACAGAACGGAGATATCACGAAGAATTCCTGCATACCTTGTTTCTGCTGCGTTTGTTATTCTTTATGTATCTCTTGGAATCTTATTCAAAATAGATGCAGCGGTGATCTATATACCATTCATGGGATTAGTTTCCTATGCTGGTTTTGCTGTTTTTCATGATCTGCGGAAGATGGCACATCAAAATATAATTGGAATGATATGTAGGCTAGGATTCTTCCTGTGGGGTGTTATTGCTCTGCTATATCCTCTATTGATGTATCTCTCATATACAATCCTAATAACCGCAGCCTTTGCAACTGTCTATGTAATGACTGGTACGAGTATGATGTGTTTCTATATTCGTCTTGCTAATCAGGGTCTCAAGGCTCAAACAGAAGTAGCATCACTGATGACACAAATACTTCAGCATGATATCAGGAACTATGTTCATACTGCGAACCTAGCTCTTCAGGTGCATCAACACTCGGGTCAGGACTCATGTGTTGATATTGCCTCAGATGCTATGATTGAGGCTGTCAGTTTTTGTGAGAAGATGAGAAGCATCAGTACTTCACTTGTAAGAATCGAACCAAGTCTGTCAGGCATCGATGTAACTCTCTTAATTCAGAATGCGAAACAGAGAGTAATTCGACAATACAATGCGACCCCTGAGAGTTTGAATCTAGATATGCCCCAACTCGCTGTTGTGCAGACTCATCCACTTATTGAGGAACTTGTCTGGAACTTGCTGGATAATTCGTTCAAATACGGTGCTTCAAGCGTTGAGATATCTGTTGATGCTTCGAAGAATGGACATGTTTCAATCATAATCAATGACAACGCTGGTGGATTACCTCAATTGGTGCAAGATTATCTAAATTCCGATGGTTCAACTGTGCAAGATATTGTGCCCGGTGATGGTCTAGGAATTGCCATTGTAAAGGGCTTGACCATACTCTGTGGTGTTAAATTGCATGTTTCAGATAGACTGCTTGACTCTGAGATTGTTGGTTCAAGTTTTCATTTGAAGGTCCAAAAGCCCACTCCAATCTGAAACTCACTTTCCGGAATTCCTTTATGCTCGCCAGAATCTATTTCAGATGATTCTGACATATTGTCTGGTTGGTTCGAGGACATGAAACCTATTACTGAAGTTGCAAAAGATGCTGGAATCCCCGAGGAGTTTCTAGAACTCTACGGCAATTACGTTGCAAAGGTTGATCTCAAAATCAGGAAAAACCTTGGTGAACGGAAGGGTAAACTAATTCTGGTCACGGCTACTAATCCGACTCCTGCTGGTGAAGGTAAGACTACAAATTCAATTGGTCTCTCCATGGCCCTGAACGCATTGGGACACAATGCAATTGTGACATTACGTGAACCCTCTCTGGGTCCAGTATTCGGTGTGAAGGGCGGAGCTGCGGGAGGTGGTAAATCTCGGGTAGTACCATTCGAGAAAATCAATCTCTTGTTTACATCAGACTTTCCTGCTGTATCTGCAGCACACAATCTACTATCAGCTGTAATCGATAACTGGATTCATCATGATAGAGAACCAGAAATTGATCTAAGGCGAGTATATTGGCCGCGGAATCTAGACATGAATGACCGAGCTTTGAGAAAGGTGATTGTTGGCCTAGGTGGACGCTTTGATGGTTTCCCTAGAGAGGATCGATTTGTAATCACAGCAGCATCAGAGGTGATGGCTATACTTGGTCTCTCCAAAGACTATTCAGATTTGAAAACCCGGTTAGGCAACATCCTTGTTGCTCGAACAAATCAGTTGAAGGAGATGTTTGCTAGAGACCTGCGAACTGAAGGTGCCATGGCCGTCCTGCTTCGGGATGCTCTCAAACCCAATCTTGTTCAGACTATTGAAGGAACTCCCGCCTTTGTACACACAGGGCCATTTGCCAACATTGCCCATGGTACAAGTTCAGTTATTGGAACTGACTTAGCATTGCGACTGTTCGACTACGTAGTGATAGAGGCTGGCTTCGGAGCGGATTTGGGGGCTGAGAAATTCTTCAATGTCGTGACTCGTGCCGGAGAGTTTGGTGTAGATGCTGTGGTTGTTATCACAACAATTCGCGCATTGAAATATCATGGAAGAGACGACTTGAAGGCAGGATTTCCAAATCTAGAAGCTCACATGGAGAACATCCAGAATTTCGGCGTTCCTGCGGTTGTGGCACTAAACAGGTTCCCTGATGATACCGAAGAGGAAATCAGTCTATTGAGAGATTTCTGCTCAGAAAGAGGTTGGAAGATGGAGGTCTCTGAGGTATTTGCTAAAGGTGGTGAGGGTGGAAAAGCTCTCGGTGAGGCCGTCATTGAAGCAATTGAGAATTCAACAAGTACTGGGATAAAATACACCTACGACCTTGAAGACCCAATAAAGACCAAGATATCCAAGGTTGCTACGCAGATTTATGGATCTGCTGGAGTAGAGTATTCCACAGGTGCTAGGGGTAGAATACGATCACTGGAGAAGCGAGGATACGGTCATCTACCAATCTGTGTGGCCAAGACTCAGTTTAGTCTCTCTGATAACAAAGGATTGAGAGGACGACCTACTGGAGATGTTGCTGAGGTAGTTGGTGCAGACCTTAGCAATGGTGCTGGATTCATTGTCATCTATATGGGCGAGATTCGTCTTATGCCTGGACTTCCTGAGAAACCTAATGCATGTGTCATGGACGTATCGGACGACGGAGAAATCAGTGGAGTCTTCTAATGACTGGGGAATGATAACGATGTCAGATGAGAAGCCAAAACCAATTTGTGAGGACCACGTCATTAAGGGGAGGAGACTCTCCAAGCGGATCCGAAAACAAGTAAAAATCGAGGTTGAACGACTCACTGCAGAGTATGGCATTTCTCCAAAGCTAGCTACGGTCATTGTAGGGGAGGATCCTGGTTCACAGATGTACGTACGCATGAAGCATAAGGCCTCGAATAAAGCAGGGATTCTCTCAGAACACCATGGCTTACCTGCAACAACTACCCAAGAAGAGTTGATGGATTTAATCACTAGACTCAATGAGGACTCCACCGTTCATGGCATTCTGGTCCAACTACCTCTTCCTAAGCACATTGATGAGAAGACTATCATCGGTACGATTGCTCCATTAAAAGACGTAGACGGATTCTCACCGGCAAACGTGTATCGATTGTTCTATGGCGGAGAGGATTTGAGCGCTGCTACACCTCATGGTATAGTTACTATCCTTGACTCACTTGAAGTCGACCTCACTGGAAAACATGCAGTCATCATCAATAGGTCTACAATTGTTGGAAAACCTCTCATTATGCTTCTCTTGAATCGAAATGCTACCGTCACAGTGTGTCACTCTCGAACTAAGGATTTACCAAAGTTTACGCGTGACGCTGATGTCCTAGTATCAGCAATTGGACGTCGCAAGTCTGAGGACGATGCCTTTTACATAACAGCTGATATGGTCAAGGACGGTGCAATAATAATTGATGTTGCTACTCCTCATGGCGACGTAGACTTTGAAGCGGTCAAAGAGAAGGTAATGTGCGTGACACCAGTTCCTGGTGGTGTTGGACCTATGACAATCACTATGTTGCTGAAGAATGTATTAGCTGCATTCACTGCACAGGTTTCCTAACCTGTGGAGGACTCTGATATGGCCAATGATGGCTTTTCAACAGAGCAGACTGGTTTGTCATGCACAGATATTTGCATTATATTTGTCATTGGTCTATTCGCTCTCTTGGTGCTTGGTTTCACATAC
>JAEOST010000012.1 GCA_016840245.1 Candidatus Thorarchaeota archaeon | reverse complement strand
TGTATAGCTCTTGAAGATGGACTTGCATTTGTGGACATGGGTCAGAGATTAGATATAGTGTCCAAATTCAGAAAAAAGATGGAAGACCGATTCAAGAAGAAAGCATCCTTTGTTCTACTTACTCATACACACTGGGACCACATATTTGGCATGGAGGCATTCAATGATGTCCCAATCATCTCATCCCAGAGTGGTGTTGAAACCATCAAGAAGGAGCTTGGGGAGCAACTCTCACCGGAGGGAAGAGAGAAGATGCTCGAAGAAGTCCGAGAATGGATGAAGAAGCAGGGTGTGACTCCTTCGAAGGAACGTCAAGAGTGGATGGAGAGAATTCCTCACGTGAAAGTCGTTCCTCCAACTATTGGTGTAAAGGAAGAGATTACTTTCGAGTCCAATGGTAATACGTTCAGATATCAGACAATAGGAGGCCACTCAGAATGCTCCTCTATAATTCATTGCGAGTCTGAAAACATACTGATTACAGGTGATAACCTTGTTGTCGAACATGCTGCTAATTCCTCATGTATGCTTGCAGGATTTGACCCCCAAGGAATCGAGATATTGGAACGATTCGAGAAGATGGAGATAGACAAATACATTCCAGGACATGGCCCAGTTGTAGGTGTAGACTATGTCAGAGAATCACGTGAATGGTTCACATCTATGTTTGATACTCTTCGAGAACTGAAGTCAAATGAGGTGTCTGTGGAAAAAGCGATTGAAGATCCAAGTCTTCCTGAGTTCTTTGAAGAGGATAAACCTCGTCAATGGGAACGAATAGTTGAATTCTGGTATAAAGCAGCGTAATTCAGAATGATAATCATATAGCTGGCAGAATCATTGCCAGCTAGTCTCTTTCTTCTATACCAAGTTCAAGGTATCTATACCTAATCGTTTTACAATCTCCTTGTAGCGATTTCTGACAGTAACTTCAGTGACACGGGCGACTTCTGCTATCTCCCGCTGTGTTCGACGTTCATCTAACATTATAGATGCAACATAGATGGCAGCAGCAGCGAGACCCAGGGGATCGCGACCAATGGTAAGACCAATATCTCTGCTGCGTTGAAGAATCTCAACTGTCCTCAACTGAACTGGACTGGATAATGCAAGCTCTGAGGCAAAACGACCAATGTAGTCAATTGGATTACTGAGGGGAATCTTGATGTTTAGACTTCTCAATAGCAGACGATAGCATTGCCCCAATTTCTTCTTATCGACTCGAGATGCATCAGCAACTTCGTCTAGCGGTCGGGGTTTCAGTCGAATTCTACAAGCAGCATATAGGGTTGCAGCTACCATGGCTTCAATAGAACGACCTCTAACAAGCTTCTTGATTATAGATTTTCGATAGAGCAAGGCAGCAAGTTCACGAATGGGTTTGGGAATCCCAAGTTGCGAAGACAGCCGTTCCAGCTCGGACATAGCCTGTGCAAGATTACGATCCATCGAACTATGAACACGAGACCGTATCTGCCATTTCCTAAGTCGGTAAATCTCAGACCGCCTAGTGGGACTGAGTTTTCGTCCCGATGTATCCCGGTCTCTCCAATCAATGACAGTCGAGAGACCTTTGTCATGCACTGTGTAACGTAGTGGGGCTCCCACTCTACTGCGAGCATCTGACTCCTCGGAACTGAAAGCTCTCCATTCTGCACCAGTATCTATTCGATGGTCAGATAGAACAAGCCCGCAACTTCCGCAGACTCTCTCGCCGCGACGGATATCTTCCACCACAGCACTATCACCACATTCGGAGCATGTTGTGATTTCAGCCTCTACTCCAGTCCGCTTTTTGTCCGGTGTTGCCCCTCTTGTTTGATCCAAAATTGGATCGCCTCCACGCATTCTGGTCCGAGTTGCACTTCTGGACATCACTGGAGAGTCAAAGAATCAATGCTATGCTGATGGACCCGCTTATATCATTGAAACAAATGTGCATTTAATGGTTGTGAATTTTAAATAAGTATCCGAAATATAAACTAACAACTAAACAAAAAAGGTCGGAGAGTTATCTTTACGTTGTTCATCCTAGATCGGCATCATCCTAAAAAGATTCCATTAGGAGAGGAATGCCTGAGTTGGACACCACAGAAGTCGGTTATGTTGTCTGTTCACGACCACTTTCTGTTATGATAACAGTATGCTCAGATTGAGAAACAAATGCTTCTTTCTCTTCAGCCAGAATATGATGACCAATCAAGGCTCCGTTACGTTCGAGCTCTCGAATTGCCATCTTGAGAGATGCGTGGGTCATTTTTTCTGCTAACCATCTCTCAGCAAATGGGAACTCTTTGTAGTTCTTTCGAGCAATTCCGAGGAATTGTTTAGTACCCTTAAAGCGAACTGGTACGCGGATAGGCAATAGCTGGTAGATAAGAGGTTGCGGTAAGTCAGTGACGTTACCAGAACCTGTACTTGCAAAGGTCTCGATTGCGTAGACCTCGCCCTCTTCAACGAGAACTTCGGATTTGCCAGAAACACAGGGAACCTGTTTCTCAGAGTGTAATTCATACTCGTTTAGTTGATGCCCAGAGAGTTGTCTCACAGGTTCGAAACCAAAACCTTGGATTGTGTCCTCAATAAGAGCTCCAATTGTGTTTAGCTTTGCACCAGGACGCATCATCCGAATGGCTACCTTAGTGGCTTCTTCTGATGCCTTGACAAGATCTGCGTGATCAGGGTTCAATGCAATGGTGAATGCGCTATCCGATATACAACCGTCAATGTGTGCACCCACGTCAACTGTAACCAAGTCCCCCTCAGCAATCACAGTTTCGTCATTCAATGGTGATGTATAGTGTGCAGCAACATTGTTCAGTGCAACATTACAGGGAAATGAGCGTCCTGTTGCATGTTCTAAGATGTGCTTCTCGGTTGCTTCGACGATATCGATGACTTTGGTTCCAGGTTTGACCATTGGTCGAGCGATGTCAAGTGCCTCACGTGCGACTACTCCGGCTCTTCGCCACTTTTCCCAATCGTACTCTGGCTCTTCTTCAGTGGTCTCCGGTACTTTATCTTCAGACATGGTTGTCACCTAATCGTTCTGGTTTCTTGCTCTCCAAAGGTTGGCGTATAAAGAATGTGGTTGGGTCTTTAGAAATATGATACATAGAGTGTACAATATCCAAGGTAGGAGGGGTTTCCGGGTGGAGCTATAGAACCTTCTCAATACGTTTTGCAATTCTTGACATCATGAAGAAGAGATATCCAAGATTGACCTTCTTGTTGGTCAGCACAGAGAGGAGAGCATCTTCACCAGCACCACAAACGATGACGTATCCGTTTTCACCCTCGATTAACATCCTCACAAGAGGCCCTCTCTTAAGCTCCTTGAAGACCTTACCTGTTGCCATTTGGATCTGCATCGATCGACCTGCAACAACGTCTTCATCTGGAATCATACTTGTGTCAGTATCTTCCGGATAGTATGAAAAAATCGGCAATCCTTGTGACCTAGAGATAATCAGGCTGGCCTGAATGTTACCTTGGGAGGCTCTATTGAGGTCAACAAGTAATTCATGCAGCTGTTCAGTCTTTGAGGACACCGTCTTGCTTCCTCCCTTAGGGTCTTTCTGTCACTGGGTCATTGCCGTATTTAAGTTCTCTTCGCTCCGGCCTCTTTCAGTGCTTTGACAATCTCAGCCAGTCCTTTGCCTTTGTCTTCCATTATATGCTTCTCAAGGTAAGTACCCTGCACGACAATGGAAGCACCAGCATCTACTGCTCGTTTCACTGATTCAGCATCATTGAATCCTCCACCAGTAATGAGGGGTATATCAATGAACTGTGAAACCGTAGTTATCATCTCAGGAGGAACTCCACCGCCTTCTGCACCACTCCCAGCCTCAAGATAGACGAGTTTGAAACCGAACATCTCAGCAGCCAGAGCGTATGCAAGAGGTAACTTTGGTTTGTCTCGAAGGAATGGTTTGGCATCGCCGACCCAAGCGGCAGTCTTTCCTGGCGCAACAATGAGGTAAGCCATTGAGATTGGTTCAATTTCTTGCATCTTTATCTCTGCAGCTGCAAGTGCTTGGACGCCAACAATATGATACGGATTTCTACTATTGAACAGGCTCATGAAGAAGATTGCATCAGCATGTTTCGAAACCCCAGATATACCACCTGGAAAGAGGATAGTAGGAATCTCTACTGCTTTGGATATCGCCTCTACGGCTTCATCAATGATTCCAAAGGCAGTACTACCTCCAATCATGATTCCATCTGATCCTGCCTTTTCAGCCAGAACAGCCATCTCTTTAGCAACTTCTGGCGTGATCTTGAAGGGATCGGGATCAATCAGACTGAAGTGCAGTGCACCATCAGACTTGAGCTTGTCATTGATGTACTTCCATACCTTACCAGACATCTCATAGCCTCCGGAGATACACCTCGGCGGTTTGCCCTGCTTTTTACGGTTTTGGTAGCATGGTACTCGACTCATTATCAATAATTTCGAGCCGATGTACAGAATTAACCATCTTTCAGTTGACCTTGTCCGTTATTCTCAAAGTTTAATACCCGTGTGTTTGTTTCAGGACAGAACTATCTAATGGAAGTTGCAATACCTGCAGGAACGAGTTCCCATGACTGCAAGCGATTCAAAAGAACAACCTGAAACTGGCGGAGAGGACACTGTTGCAGTCGGAGGCGATGATGAACTTCGAATTGGTGTCTTTCCCTGTATGTGTGGCAAGAATATCGGCGGAGTAGTCGATATACCTGCTGTGGCTGAATATGCAGAGACATTGCCAGGTGTTGTGTTTGTTCAGTCCAATAGATACACATGTGCAGACCCGGGCCAGAAGGAAATCCAAGAGGCTATCACTGCGCATGGACTAAACAGAGTAGTAGTTGCATCATGCAGCCCTACAATGCATGAGGACACTTTCAGGAAAGCTGTCAAGGAAGCAGGACTTAATCCGTATCTATGCATCATGGCAAACATCCGTGAACATGTATCATGGGTACATATGCACGAACCTGAGAATGCCACCGAGAAGGCAAAGGACCTCATCGCAATGGCAGTGATAAAGGCTCACACACTTGAAGCACAACCTGAACTTGATGTCCCAGTCACTCCTGTCGCAATGGTTGTGGGTGCGGGTGTTGCAGGTATGCAAGCAGCGTATGACCTTGCAGAGATGGGGTATAAGGTGTATCTCATCGAGAAACAACCGACTATTGGAGGTATCATGGCAGTTCTCGATAAGGTGTTCCCGCAAAACGATTGTTCAATCTGTATTCTAGGACCGAAGATGGTAGATGTGGCAAAGCATCCTAACATCAAACTAATCACCATGGCAGAGGTTGAGGAGGTAACTGGGTACGTTGGTAATTTCTCAATAAAAGTGAAACAACGTCCACGTTATGTTGACCCGGAAAAATGTACTGCATGCAGTGACTGTGTTGAGGTCTGTCCAATAGATGTGCCTAGTCGAGTTGACCAGAATCTGACTTGGCAGAAGGCCATCTATATCCCATTCCCACAGGCAGTTCCCTCATCCTATCTTATCGACCCAGATGCCTGTCTGGGGATGGATTTGATTCGCTGTGGTAAGTGTATAGATCGCTGTGAACAGAAGGCAGTATGGCCTGAGGACACAGGAAAGATCTATGAATTTGATGTAGGGGTAATCATCCTAGCAACAGGCTTCAATCCAGCGGATCCAAGTAAAATTCCACGACTTGGGTGGGGCCGATATCCAAATGTGATTACATCACTCGAATTTGAGCGATTAATCAATGCTGCAGGTCC
>JAEOST010000103.1 GCA_016840245.1 Candidatus Thorarchaeota archaeon | reverse complement strand
GCATTAAAAATCCTTTTTCAATCCACAATCATTGCCATAGGTATTACCATATTGACAGTTATTGTAGGAATTATTGTATCGCAACTTGTTCAGTAGGGACTTGCCCTCAGAAACCCAGCAAGCTTGACTTAACGGACTCGTCAAATAGTGAATACAGCTTGTTTCGTAATCCTTCGGGATTGCGAAAGAGGTGCAGACTGACGGACGGGGTTGGCTAACGGGACCTTTCCCTCTAACCGTGCATTGTTGAGCACCCTTTCTATTTTGCAGCAGCTATTCACGGATGAGCCAACCCTCCATATCATCTAAGAGGTGGCAAACCTTTCTTGATTCTCCTCAGTTTGTTTTTCGGGTCAACAAACATTTCACTATAATCAATATTGCATTGTACTAGTGACATAGTACTATAACCCTGTTTGGTGAAAGGTTTATTATCAACCAACACTGGTCAATCCATTTGATTGTTCGATGTCTGAGGGGATTATATGCTACCACTATACAAACGCTTGGAATTTGTTCTGAAGTCAAACATGTTCATTCTCATACCACATGATATCTCAGATAGGGGAGATGTCTTTGTCCATAGAGCCTTCTCTGAAACTGGAGGTGTATCGCTCTATCATTCGAAGATTTCTAGTCCTCAAGAGAGAAGCCTGACCATTCCAGAAGGGCTTGATTCATACGAAGCAAAACTATCATCCGATGATAAATGGACACTTACTGCTGTGGACTATGATGGCTCTGAGAAACATCAATTGTGTCGAGTGCCAACAATTGGAGTTCAGAGTATTGACGATGTAAAGAAATGTACCTTCAAGAATATCGATCCTCAGCGCATCATATGGTATGTATGGTCACCAAGGGACGACAGAGTATTGTTTGCTGGGGCAACAGAGAGAGAACAACATGTTTCAATCATCGATAACAATCTTGATGCAGAACCAGAGACTGTTCTGAAGGAGGTCTTTGGACCAGGATTCATTGGTTGGAAACATTCTGATTTTGCGTATCTCTTAGGAGCAAGACCCGGAGGTGTCCAGGAAGGACTCATGACTATATTCAATCCTAATACAAAAGAGGTCATAGCTGAGCAAGACTCTTTGGTTTCATTCTGGTTCTGGCCACAGTGGCAACACCAGGAACCAATTATCCCAATTCTTGCACCCGAGGGAACATATGGTGACCTCTCCATCTTTAATGCCAAGACGGCTGAGCTGATATCCTTAGAACAACCTGACGGGGAGATTACCCTCTGTCAATGGAGTCTGAATGGAAAGATGCTCTATGTGGGAGCGACGAAGGATGGAAGATCGACTGTGTCCTCTATAGACATCGCTAGTAATGAGATGAGTCCGGTTGATCTCTCGATTGGTACTAACTATCCACTGAAAGTGAGGAATTGGAACGGTGCTGAAAATCTGTTCTTTGCACACACATCTACAGCAGAGCCAATAGACCTCTGGACATATGACCTCGAGAAAAAGACCGAGAAAAGACTGACAAATTGGAATGACCCGGTCATAGGCACAGAGGCGTTTCCGGTTGTTGCTTCACAATCAGTACATTATCCATCCTCGTACGATGGCATGACAATTCACGGATTCCTGCTACTTCCCTCGTTCCCACCTCCAGAGGAGGGATATCCATTGATTATGTGGATTCATGGAGGACCAATTAATCATTACTCTGATGATTTCAATGCGTTCTTTCAGATTCTTACGCAGGAGGGATTTGCGGTCTTTGCTCCTAATTTTCGAGGTTCTACAGGATATGGTGAGGAATTCATGAAGGCTCTGTTTCAAAAAGCTGGTGAAGCCGACCTTGAAGATGTAAGTTCAGGAGCAGATCATATAATCAAGAATTTCCCAATCAACTTAAAGAAGGTGGGAATAGGCGGTGGTTCATATGGTGGATTCATGACTCTCGCAGCATTGGCATTCCAACCGGACAGATGGGCTGCTGGCTATGCAGCAGTTCCAGTCGCTGATTGGACTTATCAATGGGACCACGGGGATGCGATGTTCAAGGAGTTTATCGAGTACATGTGGGGGGACCCAGTGAAGAACCGGGACTTGATGTTAAAACTCTCCCCCATTTCAAAGGTAGATGATGTCAAGGCGCCCCTTGGCATCTTTCAAGCTGCAAATGACAGTCGAACTCCGCTTCCACCAGTTCTTGAGTTTGCAAATCGACTGTATGCACGAAATCATGATCTTTCATTGATAATAGAACCTGCTGCTGGACACACGTCATTAGACAAATATTCTACTGTCCGGAACCTCGCAGCAAGAGTCCATTTCTTTAAACAAAAGCTTCAGGATGATTAATGGTGAATTCATAGCCAAGTAAACCACCATTAAGTACGACCACTAGAGATGTCTTTACTAGAGAGTATCTGATGTCTTAGCGGAATCTGCGGATGGATCACCTATGTTTTCCAACATTTCAATGGTGGATACAGCTTGTTTCGCAATCCTTCGGGATTGCGAAAGAGGTGCAGGCTGACGGACGGGGTTGGCTAACGGGACCTTTCCCGAACCGTGCATTGTTGAGCACCCTTTCCTTTTTGCATAGTCTGTCGGATGGGTCTATACTATCTTTGACTACTCCCAATCTT
>JAEOST010000011.1 GCA_016840245.1 Candidatus Thorarchaeota archaeon | reverse complement strand
TCAAACACACGCTCAAGGATTGGTGTTAAAATTTCTGCACTCTTGAGCTGCGAAAAGGCCGTTCCAAACCATTTGATGTATGGAGCATACTGCTTCTCAATTAAGAAACAGAGCTTCATGATGTCGTGTACCAGTCTAGAACCAACAACCCGAGAACCTAGCTCATCGCCTACCTGCCCACACCGACCCATGAATGCGTCGTCTTGACCAATCCGTCGCCATTGGGCTGACAAGAGATATAGCCACACGTCATTAGGATAGTAAGACAGTTTCTCAACAATGGATTGCAACTGCCCAAGTCCATCATGGAAGATACGACCCTTAGCAATACTTCGCAATCGTTGCTCTGGGAGAATAACCCAATCTATCGGATCCATTTTCTGAAGTGGATCTACAGTAAGGTATCGCATGAAGTAATCCCTGATTGTGAAAATCCTAACTCCATGATTGAGTGGTCGTTCGTCTGATAGTTGCATAAAGAGAGGACCATCACCATGGCGGCCAAAGTTAATCGGGAAGCCACGAATCTCAGTGGGTAAATTGTGACCGAGAAAAGTGTCTAGAGAGTCATGGTATTTCTCATGGTCCGTCTCTCCCAGAAAGATAAGCAACTTTGGTCCCCAGTCATGGTCTCTAGATTGGTCTGTGTCAAAACCTAGTACATCTGACCCAGCTCCCAGATGACCTGCTGAGTATACAAGATCCGGAAACTCTGACTCTAAGAGCGGTTTAACGGCTTCATCGTAGAAGACCTGGCTAAGGTCTAGTCCTTTCATAAGTCGGTCTGGCGAAGGATAATCAGGGCTCATGGTGGATTCCTCCAAAAGGGAGTACTTTTCTGAGTGATTAATATTGACTTTGTAATGCAATCTGATATCAATCAAGAGTTAATAAAAGCAATTACGGAACACAACTTCGTGATTGTGCAAAGATGTCTTCAAAACGGAGCGGATCCCAATTATACGTGGACTTATGACCCAGAATCAAATTTAGATATGTCATTATTACAACCTACAACCCCGTTAAGTCTGCTTATTTTTGAAATCTCCAACAGTTTGCTTAACGATGAAAATCTATCTGAGTTTTATGAAATTGCAAAGATTCTGCTAGAAAACAATGCAGATCCTGAACCTGCTATACTTCTTGCCAAACAAAGGTATGGTATATACAAAGAACCTGAAGAACCATCAATGTTTGATAGAATATATCGCCTTGTTTATGAAGCATACAGCAAATTCGAATAGATTGATTATTTTCCTTTCATCCATGTTCCATCAGGAAAAACCGAGAATTCTCCCGCAAGACCTTTCAATGACTCCATAACCAAGAGGAGACAATGGGTGCTCAGCATTGTTCTTCATGGATCGATATCTACTCGTAATGGAGATTCTTTTTGTTGTAGCTTATGCTATGGTATTAATGCTTGCTAGTTTACTCCCGGACTTTGGCCTCTTCATAGTCGTGATTAACCTGTTCGTACCAACCCTCATTTTCTTCGCAATGAGACTGTCTTTTCTTAATGGGACTGAGAGAGGTATTGAACCTACAGGCGATGTGGTTGGTTATATCATACTACTTGTGAGCCCTTTTGCTTTGCCTATACTCCCCATACTGACCATGGTGATTGCCTTCATCGGACTCATTGTCTGTTGTAGAAGAACACTCTACGAGGTGTCACTTATATCAAAACTCGAACAGTTGAAGCAAAACTACGACCAGGAACTCTACAAGGCTACTCTTGCTGAATTGTACAGAGAGGACACAGAGAATCGTTTCAAACAAGACGAGTAGTTCATTCTATCTTCATATCTTCATTATACCAGTAAAGAATTTCCAGGTCTCTAGACTCTTCCATTTCTTGAAAAATTCTC
This sequence comes from Candidatus Thorarchaeota archaeon, assembly GCA_016840245.1. Next base: position 3,153 of record JAEOST010000011.1, on the reverse strand, counting down.
ATATTCAGAATCCAATCACATTTCTGAGATTGTCACATGCTATCAATTCATTCCAAGATACGGATAATTCCACTAGATCCGTCAATCTCGACAAGTTGGCCATCCTTCAATCTCTCTGTAACATCAGCAATTCCTGATACGCATGGAAGACCATATTCTCTTGCCACAATAGCACCATGTTGTAAGGGTCCACCTATTTCTAGAATTATTCCTGCTGCGTTGATGAACAGAGGGGTCCAACCAGGGTCAGTGGCACGTGTTACAAGTATTTCACCAGGAAGAATTTGCTTCTCGTCTGCATGATGTAGTATCTTCACTCGTCCTCGTACAATACCTGGTGAAATCGATTCTCCAAGCAGGTCACCTTCGGATGTTTCTTTCCGTGGAGGAAAGTAGGCTCTCCCTCTTGAATCAATAACTGGAGGGAAAGGTCCACTCTTTCTTAATTTCCTAAGAAACGCTGTGTTGTTCTGAGCTATGCTTCTCAGATCAAGTGATGGACTGGCCAGTGCTTCATCTATCTCCTTCATTTTTAAGTCAAATATCTGTTCAACTTTGTCTAATCGACCATCTTCAACGAAAGCCTGAGCAATCTGAAGAACTCTCTTTCTAAATAGACTCACAGTCCATATGATGTATTGCTTGGGATTTTCTCGGTAACCTCCAAGCGTGTAGATAGTTTGATAGTAGGTTTCAAACTGCTTGGCTTTCCTTCTCCCCTTTTGAGTCGCAATCTTCAGAAGCTTCTGATATGCAGCCGCTCGTTGCATTCTAGCCTCCTCGAAGATAGTCTTAGAATCCTTGTCATCCTCTACTACCAGAGACAGATTTTTCAATTGGTCAAAGAGTACAGTGGGCTGTTCGCTAGGGCGTGGTGTTGCGACATCAATCTCACGAATACAGCGGAATCCGAACTCTTCGATGAACTGATCCCATGATTGGAGGAATTCAGTACTTAGAGTTCGTTGCTCCAGTTGTGCAAGAAACTCATCAGAAGAACCACAGTTTCTTATGTCATCGAATGCTGCAAGGTTGTACAATGCTTCGCCCATTTGCGTTGTTTTATTCATAGGTAGAGCCATACCTAGACTAAGAATATCATCATGGAGATTATCTATTTCATCTTTGAACATCTTTACTATACTGGATACTGCACGTTGAGGAGCCATTATCATCGGGATTCCGTACTCTGTGAATAGATCAAGTTTTGATGTAAGACCAGCTGCTAGGTCTTCAATTGAGATTTCTTGTTCAGCAAAATCCTTCATTAGCTGAAGGTGAGAAGGCTCTTCATCAAGGTAGGTTTGCATCAGTGCTTTGGGATTTCTGATACCTTTCATAACAGGGAGCATCATTGGTATCATTTTGAAAACCATCTTGCGTTTGATTGACTTCAGTTCCTTTGGCAATCTTTTTGGTTCGTACTGCTTGGTATCAATGGTTTCTAGAATAGCAATCACATTAGGATCTTTGAAACCTCCAGGTCCGACAGGTGCGTTTGTGCCTAAAACCTTCAATGCATTGGACAAATTGATATAATATCGACATCCAGAAGTGAATGCAATTCCATCAACCCCAAGTTCTGTTCCAGCTCCTAGAATAGATCCCATCTGTATAAGCACATAGTCCACGAAATTGGTACCTAGTACAGAAAGAGGTTCTTGGACCCCCTGTTCTAGTAATAGCGCGTCTGAATAAAGCCGCTTGGGTTCACCAGGTATTGTTTGCATTTCTTCTGTAAGGGGAACATAGGTTGTAATTGGTCTCGCTTGTAGTATGTAGAGACTATCCCCAGAAAACGCCCACTCGATATCCATCGGTTTCTGATAGAAGGATTCAATCTTACATATATAATCGACGAGATCTATAATCTGGGCAGATGTAATGCATGCTTTACCGCTATCTGATTCTGTTGATTCAGAAACACCTCCAGCTGAATCAAGGTGAAGAGCTACTTCTTTTGCACCAATCTTCGTGTCGATTATTTCTCGATTAACCTTGTCTACAACAAAGGTGTCGGGTGTGACTTGCCCAGAAACAACAGTTTCCCCAAGACCATAATTTGCATTGACAACTAACTCATCATAGCAATTGTTCATCGGATTTAGAGAAAATGCCACACCTGCACTATCCGCATCGATCTGCTCCTGAACGATAATCGCAATCTGTGGTTTATCTATAGCAAATCCCTGCTTCAGTTTGTATGTGAAAACACGCTCATCGAAAATGGATGCATACGATTGGCGTACAGACGATTCTATTTCGGATATCGGAACACCTAGAGATGTTTCATATCCTCCTGCAAATGATGCACTTTCAAGATCTTCGTCAGGAGAGGAGGAACGCACAGCGAATAGATCTTCGTCAGAGGAGTTGATGGATTGAAGAGAAGTTGATATACTCTCTTTCATCTCATTGGTAAACTCGAGAGTACTGCATAGACCCATTAATTCACTTGCTACTTTCTTTATTTCATGAGATTCGTTACTCTGTATTAGTCTCCACACGGGTTTAGCTTGGAGTACTCTTGTCCATGGTTCAAAGAAGTCAACAGTCAACACGAAACCCTGCGGCACTGGCAAACCTTCTTGTTTCATCTGAATGAGTGAAAGAGCCTTTCCACCTACTGAACTAACATCAGGTGTTTCTTTTGTAGATAAGAGATAGATTCCCTTCATTGTGTCAACCTCATCGTATTGAAAGATGTACATAGATTGTGTATTGGTACTCAATAGCTTCACAGTGGACATATAATCATATTGATTATATCATCTAAATGACAACAATTAATAGTGAGATTATACTGCTAGAGATTCAATAACAGTCATGGATAGGTGTATCAACTCTGTCGAAGAACCCACTCAGGATTCGTCGCTTATTTGAGAACTATTTGTTACTCAATCAAATCAAAGAGTCACCAGATGGAATTTCTGGCTACCAACTTCACAAAGAAATCAATGTCAATCTGAAAAGTAGACTAGTGGAAGAGAGTGATATTGAATCAGAGAGCCTTTCTCAAAGCTTAATCTATCGCTACCTGGATGATTTTCATGAGAAACGTCTTGTAAGTACAAAGAAAGTTGTTGTTGAGAGCAGACACCAAGTGCTGTATAAAATTACAAAGAAGGGGGAGAAGCACTTACAAGTCCTATC
>JAEOST010000102.1 GCA_016840245.1 Candidatus Thorarchaeota archaeon | reverse complement strand
GGTATATCGAGGATAACCGATGTAATTTGTCGTGACCGACGCACATACGAATATCCTCATAGTTCTTAATATAACATGCGCGTATATATTAGTATAGCGCCAAAGTCATTGTCGACGCGGTTACATGAACCAGTTTGTTAATATGGATAGGTTCGAGAATGAAGTATATGCGTCGCGCTCTTGTCCTTAGCATTGCCTTTCTGCTATTCGTTTCAATCCCTTCTGATTTTGGGAGAACTGATATGAAATCAGTTGAGACCACAGTACTCAGTCAAGCTGGACTACCAATAACGCGTGACTGGACTGCCAATATCGTTGTTGTAGGGTATGATCCTGCACTGATTGATGAGATGATTCTTCTTCAAGGAATGCCTACAGTTCGTAATTACTTCACTGATGATGTTGATATCACTTACAATATTGACTATGAGGTTGCTTATGCTGATTCCACCTATGTTGATGATCTAAGGCAAGAGATGCTAGACAATTCAATCAATGGGACAGGAACGGGAACATGGCTTAACGAGACCGCACTCTCTTATCAGAAAGCCAATTTAGACGAGCCGCAGAGGATATTCTATCCCCGTGCTGGACGGTCAATCGATGGCTACGCTATTGAGGATTGGCTTGAAGAGAATCCGTTCATGACTCCACCATCACTAGGGTACACACTCTACTTGGTTAACTTCTCAGCGTTTGATAGTTCTGACCACAGCCTTGAGCATTGGTATGATTATCATCCGACGGATCCCGATACAGGTGAGGAACAGGATTGGTTCAGACTCGAATGGGACAATGCTCTCAATCCAAATGTCACTATGGACTATCAGTTCTTTGGTGGTCGATATAACACGTACTTTGTTGACCCGAGCGCTCATCAATGGTATCTGAAATGGTGTCGAATTTGGTGGAGTGAATCTATTGGAACAGAGTACGATTTCTGGACAGAGGATCTCGAAGACAAGGTAGGGTCTCTGAACCTTGCAGTTCCTGCTGATGTTGACGCTCTCAATGTCTACTTGAGAGAGTGTATCTGGGATCCCATTAATCAACTCCTCTTCCCGTATCAACACCAACCTGCTAGTTTTGTTCAGACTGGAACTCTGAAGGGTCTCGTATTTTGTATGGATGTCGCAAATGGCACCTCCGTCGAGAGTCTTGAATGGGTGACTGATGCAGAGATGCAGAAAGCCCATCTTGAGGAGTTGTATCCATTCATTCCGTGGGAGGTTGACATAGAATTCCTTGACATTGATGAACAATCAGCCTGGGACACACTCTTCTGGACTTACGCAACTGTCGAACCGGATAATACAACGGTTGCTGATGGCGGTGCAATGTTTGATGCAATCTATGACCAGATGCGACTCTCCTATGTTGTTGAAGATGGCAACATCAATGTGTTCGGAGTTGTGTTCATCAAGAAGCAAATGGAAATGCATGTCTACGGGAGAACCTATACCGGACTTGGTGGCGGTGGACAGACGGTGATCTGGAAATCTTGGGATCGATACTATCGCCCTGATGGCGTCACACCCAAGGACGGGATTTCTTCAGTTCAACTACATGAAACAATGCATGCTATCGGATTCCACCATAGTTGGCAGCACGAGCATTACTCCAGCGATTTTTCCTGGGGACCAATGGGTTACTTTGCCTTTCATAATGGGACCTCAACATATGACAAGAACTGGGTTCAGGGGACATACTTGGACCAGATGGAAGCTACTCTCTGGGATGACTTTCTTTTGGAACAAGCTGGTTTGGGAGTAGATGAACGTCCCGAGACTTACATTGCAGAAGACGCAGCCATAGCTGCATTTGCAAGAGCGAGAGCTTACTACAATGAGATGAACTGGCTCGAAGCGTATGGCGCGTTAGAAGATGCTAGAGATTGGACAAGACGTATGGTGAATTCTGTTCTTGATGACACTCCACCTCTAATCTATGGCAGAGGTACAGTACCCACAGATTTTGGTTCGGGACCATTCACATACTGGGCAGCTATTTCTGACAATCTTGCTGGTATCGAGAATGCGACACTGTATGCTCAGATTGATGGTGGCAACATTCACACTTTCCCATTAGTGTACAATGGGGTTAATTGGAACGTTTCTGTACCCACACTCGGGCACACTTCAAATCTCACATTATGGGTGGTAGCACGAGACTGGGGAATGAATGTAGCAATAGGAGGGCATATGGTCGATCTTATTGGTGGAGAAACCACTCCAACGCCGACTCCAACACCGCAACCGCCGAACTTGTTACTCCCTCTTACAATTACAATCAGTATTGCAGCAGTTGTCATTGTAGTGGGAGTTGTAGTGATACGACGGAGAGAGTGAATGTTGCTAGTACGGGATTTTTAGTTCAAATTACATGATATGAGGGCCTATTCATTTCACTCTCGAAAAATCGTCCAGCTTGTCGATTTCAATAGCGCACATCGATTCATATAGAGGTAAATCAGTAAGCAACCATCCAGTCGACTTAGTCGTATACATGCCCATTGAGGAGACCATTCAATGAAACTAAAGAAGAAGATAGGTTTGCTTTTTGTGCTTCTACCCTTGTTTTTAGGTGCTCTTATCGTACCTGAAAATCCATTGATATTTGCACAGGAAACTGCGGATAGCAAATCCGTCGAGCTCTCAAACGGAGAGGTTATTCAGATTGCTCCAGATGAAGTGATCCAAGAATATTCTCTTTCTGATGTTCCAACTGGACAGTCAGGAACGGGAGACTCGTTATTGGCCGATGAATCAGGTATTCGAATTGATACATTCACTGATGAACAGATGGATTATGTATCAGCTTCTCAGACTACAACCACCGCTGACCTATCGGTTCCTCTAGGTGATGGCTGGGAAGGCTACGATGTGTTCACAAACATCACAAGCGTAACTGAGAATAGAAATTGGGTTGAGAACCCTGGACTGGATGATGACTCTCATTGGACATTCTTGACTCATGACGAACCCTCCTCATTTGGTCCGTCGTATACAAACGCAATGACATCCTCTTGGGATCCAAATGATCATGATGGCGCACCTTGTGCAACATTCACATTAGATGGATATTACTACAATGCGGGTGGTGGTCTGTACGGCGACTGGTATGATGTGGGTGACAAGGCATACATGGTTCAAAACCTTACAATTGACCGTGGTGATGTTTCTTCAATTGGTGTATCTCTGGATTATTGGGGCGATGTAGCTTGGGGCATTATGACTGGATTTTTTGAGATTTTCATTTCTATTGGTGATCCCGATAATGGAGGTACTTACTTGTGGCATCTACCTTATGACGCCTTTGAAGATGACCTAACATGGTTTTCCACTGGATATATTGAGATTGATGCCTCATTCTTAACACTCCCGAATGTTTCTATTTGGGTTGGTCTAAGAACAACTGCCCTAGAGTGGTGGATAGGTGACATTGAACCCGAGGCTCGTGTGGATAATGTCGTTGTCTATGTGACTGCTAAGGCAACACCTGAAGACGTCAATCTGCAGATGAATGGTGTGGATGTTGATAATGTCATTCAGGGCTCAGATCCAGTCTTCGGTCTAGGAACTGCAAGCTATGCACCTGTAAGTCCTTGGACTCAGGGACAGGCTTGGGCTAACTTTTCTTGGACACCAACTCCTAATCCTCCAGATCCCGATCTTGACATCTTTGTGAATTTTGATGTAGATGTTTGGGTGTTTGCGAGGAAATTACAAACACCTACGATTAATGACACTGAGCTCATTACGCTAGGTGACAATTACGTAGTGAATAACGCGACAGATGTGAGTTGGGAGACCAATTACTATGTCTCGGTACCAAGTGGATATGGTGACTTCTTCTTCTACAACGTCACCTTGCCTCTGAATCGAGATATCACGTTTGTTTCTGAACCGTTCCATAGGTATACAAATCTTACATCTGACTGGACTTTAGGAGACCCCGGTGATGGGGTTGTCAATGTCTCTGTCTATGACATTGGACTATCAGATCCTAATGGTTTCTGGATGTTACGCGGAACATCACCCAACATGATCACGAATCTTCAAGTATGGGATGATGGTTTGGGACAGTGGGTAGAAACAAAGACTTTCAGAGCGGAGGAGGACACAAGATTCCGTGCAACACTACCCTCCAGTTACTTAGGTGACCAAGTCACTTTCACCGTCTACGACTCATACGGCGAAGTATGGGATACACTCACTGCATCAGTAGATGGTAGTGGATATGCAATCACCTCATACGTTACTCTAGATGCAGTTTCTGCTAGAGTTGGTACTTGGCAAGTTCATGCCTTTGTTGATGATTCTATCTCGAATACTGATGTTCACAATATTGGATATTATG
>JAEOST010000101.1 GCA_016840245.1 Candidatus Thorarchaeota archaeon | reverse complement strand
GGAGGATCAACAGTTTCAAGTTCCTTAATCATTGCATCAATCTCAGTAGCTGCTGCAGTTGGAGCTGCTGCTACAGGTGGTGCGGTTGCCGTTGTGGTTTTTGGTGGAGGTGGTCGAGTAGTTGTTGTCTTAGGCGGCGTAGGAGGAGGAGCCGCCTTAGTAGTTGTCTTTGGAGGTGCAGTGGATGTTGCTTCTGCCTTTGGCTCAGTCTTGGGAAGTGGAGCTGTGGTTGTAGCAGCTTCTGTAGTTGCTGTCTTGGGTTTAGGTGGACTAGGTGGAGGAGCAGCTTCACCAGGTTTTAGAACTCGTGTTGCAGCAGTAGTCCCATCTAGTGCACTGAAGAATGTTGGTGGTTCTTCACCTTCATCTAACGGTCTGACCTTGAAATGAAAACCATACTCGGTCCGGAGATTGGTCGCGACCCGTGCTCCAATGAATTTCTTCCTTATGCCTGCTTGGCTCCCTTTCCAGAGATAGATGCTCTTGGTCTCATCATCAACAACACAAACAACTTTGGTTGACACAAGACCCTCTTTTGAGAGTTCTACTTCTTCAAGAGTGCCGTCCTCGGCGACTTCGTAGCCAATAGCCATTGTTAATCACTACAGTCAACTTTGTTCCCAGACCGCGGGTTTGTTACATTGATGAGCAATTCGCGCTCTACACGGATTATGTGGGAACTATGGGGAGCTGTAATAGCTCGTCCAACAATGCAACTATCTCTGTTATGGGTATATCACTGTTGTTGTGCTAGATGTAGGTTACTCTGAAACCCTGTTGGAGTCTAACACATTAATTCTTATCTGAGGGTGTATCTATAATAAAGGCTACAAAGGTGATTACAATGCTTGTTGATGCACCGAGTCGTTACAAGAAATTGATGGATGAAACAAAGTCACTAAGCAAGTCACAGCTGATTATTGGAATTCTAATTTCTACCATTATCTTGATAGCATCTTCAATGGGGCTCTTGGTCCTTTTGACAAGTGTAGAATTAATAAAAGAAATCACTCTCGTTCAACTGACGACCTACACTATGTGGTTATTGGCAGGATCGATTGGGTCTCTGATATTAGCAGGAATCATATGCGGAATCATCATAAAATACCCAAACTCTGTTTTTCTCCCACTGAAGCTGCACACTTTCTTCAAGCGAGGAACTGGAGAGTACTTCCTGAGTCCGGACCCAGACGATCAGAATTGGAGTCTTGTATTCCGTAGATCGTTGTATGGATCTATACTAATTACAGGAATAGCACTTACTATTGTTAGCCTTGACCTACTAGGCAGCGGTGATGACCTACTTGTCTTTGGAACGATAGTTATGGTTGTCAGTATCATTATCTTACCAATTCTCCTGATGCAGTTCTATTATGGTCCATGGCTTCTGAAGGACGCAGGTCTATTCCACCTTGACCAGAAAGACCGATCATTGAGCAATGTTGGAGATGACCTTGAAGACATTCTGGAATTCTTCGCGGGGATTGATATTATCCTCGTGTGGGTTGAGCTTACGCTATCTCAATACAATTGGACTGCAATCTTCGTCATTTTGGTAGCACTGGGGCCACTCTTTGCAATTGTCCTGAACTTCACAATCGTGTTCATGGCTGTCAAGAGTAGAGTGGTTACTAGCATAATCACTATGCTTCTCAGAGAATATGACTATCCAGAAATTATCGGATCGAAGGATTACATTCGACACAGCATTCTCAATCTTGTCGAGAGGGAGATTATGTCGGATCCAGATGCTGCTGTAGAGTCATTGGGCACGTCCCCTCCACCAACACCGGAATATGATGACGATGAGGAGGATGATGGACCAGAGATGAGTGTTGCTGAGCTAACACCATCAGCAGGTGAAACAGCTCCAGTGCCAGAATATGATGATGACGATCATGATTCGGGTCCCGAAGAAAGCTCAGAAAATGAGATGTAAAATCTAGAAGCTAGTCGTCAATCTGAAGGACAACAACGGATCCTGGTGCAAAACTGACTCCAACTTCAGAGTTAACTTTCTGCATCAGGACCTCTGCCTTCTTTTTATCGTATACTATAGATGAAATGTGATATTCTGCAAAAACCAGTTCAACCTTGTATAGTCCGACACTAGGTGTGACTGAAATGACTTTACCCATCCCAAGTTTCTGTTTTACATCGGGTTCTAGAATCACTTGTTCGGGCTTAACAGAAAATAGAACTGATGCTCCAACCTGTGCTTCACCTGCCAATGAAAAAGAGTAGCCATTAACATCAACAAGAAGACTCTCGTCAGATGACTCGATGACACGACCACGGATGATATTGCCATCACCAATGAATCTAGCGACAATTTCATTGGATGGATTCGAATAAAGCTCATGCGGAGTTCCCACCTGAAGAACAACACCGTCACTCAGAACTGCAATCCTATCGGAAATTGCAAAGGCTTCCTCCTGACTGTGAGTGACATAAATCGTGGTTATTCCTAGGCTCTTCTGAACACGTCGAATCTCTGACTGTAGGCGCTCTCTAAGATGAGGATCTAACGCTGAGAGGGGTTCATCTAAAAGAAGTAGTCTTGGTTCCTTAGCAAGGGCTCGTGCAAGAGCTACTCTTTGTGCTTCACCACCGCTTATTTCCCGCACATGTCTATGCAATAACTTGCGAATGTCAAGAAGGTCAGCAAGTTCTTCAACACGGCCTAAGACTTGTTCTCTGTTCCATCCATCCATCGCTGGACCAAATGCAATATTCTGAAAGACAGTCATGTTGGGAAATAGTGCTACTGACTGAAAGACCATTCCAATACCTCGTTCGCGTGGGTGCATGTTGGTAACATCAGCATCATCAAATGTTAACGTACCATGTTCTGGTTCAATGAATCCAGCTACCATCCTCAATGTGGTTGTCTTTCCAGATCCACTAGCTCCAAGTAAGGTCAGCAACTCTCCATCACGAACTTCAAGATTTACAGGTCCTACTCGAGTACCATCAGCAAAGACACGTTCCATTTCATGTAGAATGACTTTCACCATTAGACAGCGCCTCCAATGCTTTCCTCAGAGAGGTGTTCTATAATTAAGAATGAAATGATACAGATAGCTACCAGAACAAGAGAGGCCGCTCCAGCCTCCACAAATTTGCGTACAATTAGATTCTGATATATCGCCACTGCTAAGGTAAAATTCTGGGGCAGAGCAATAAACAGTGTAGCAGACATCTCCCCTATAGCCATAGCAAACGCAAACACAGCACCGACTATAATGCCGGGCATGAGCAAGGGTAACTCCACAAACATCAGTCGCTGTGTTCGTGATACTCCAAGGATATCTGCATTCTCAAGTATCGCATTGTCAATCTTGTCCAGCGAAACTTCTATCGACTTTGCACTGAAGGGAAGACCGATGATTGTCTGTGCAATTACTATGATAGGCCAAGGATTTGTTGTCAAACCAAGAGGAACCGCGATTGCTATCATAAGACCATATGCAACAGTGATTGATGAAATGCCAAGAGGAAGTAGGACAAGCATAGAAGTAAAGCTTGGTAGCACTTTGCCCTTTGATCTTCTGGAATACGCTAAGGGGATACCTAGAATCACAGCTAGAATCGTAGCAAGAATCGCATAGAGTACTGAGTTTATGAGAGGTACAAATCCACCTCCAGTTCCAATCCTTAGCAGATTTGTAAATCCATCCAGAGTGTAAGTAGCGGTAACGGGATCATAGACTGCAGATTGTAGAATAGAAGCAATAGGTCCAACAACGAGAGTGCATAATATGATGAAATACAATATTGCCAGAACGCGTGTTATGGGATTTAATTGGCTGAATGATTTAGTCTTGATTGACCTTGTTGGTCCTGTCCCTACGTTCTGTCGGCGATTTGCTCGAACATAGGCAAACGCCAATCCCATTGTAACTAGAACCTGCAGAATCCCAACAGTGCTTGCTTTTGTAAAATCAAACGATCTGAAAGCATCATAAATCTGAACTTCAAGTGTCTTGTAGCGGCCCTCACCCAGTGTGAGAACAATCGGGAATGACATAAAGCAGAAGATGAACGTCAAGAGAGATGAAGCAAGTAGAGATGGCAGAATGTGTGGGAGTGTGATTCTACGAAACTTCTGAAGAGATGATGCTCCAAGAAGTTCTGCACTCTCCTCAATATCTGGATCCAGTCTCTCGAGGGATGAAGAAACCATTAGCATGACTAAAGGGACATTGTAGAATGCATGTGCTAGAACAATACCGGGGATTCCTGAAGCTAAATCAATCAGGGTTTCTGTGCTTCCTGTCAATACCATAGCAATACTATCAATTATCCCGAAGGATCCAAACATCCGAATGAATCCAACAACCACGACAATAGGTGGAAGTACAAAAGGAACAATGAGGAGGGACCGGACCAGCGTCTTCCCTCTAAAACGCAAACGAGTAAGGAGAATAGCTCCTGAGAGACCTAGGATGACACTCAACATTGTACTTAGGAATGCCTGATAGAGACTGAATACAAATGCACGTTGAGTTACTGGAGATTCAAGTACTTCTGAAACCGATAAGCCTGTATTAAGCAGTAGACCCTCTATCAAGACACGCAAGACTGGATAAATGAGGAAAACAATCAACACTAGAAAAGGGATTGAGATGGCACTATAGAGTGCAAGAGGTCGCTTCCTCATTGAATATGCCTCTTCTAACCGGTTCGAATAATGTCCCACTGATTCAGCCATGATGTCTTGTTCGCCTTAATTTCAGGACCTAAAAGAAGATCATTCAGGAGTTCTACATCATCTGGGTGCAGGGCGTAGTCAAAGACAGGATCGAGTTCAACATCCATATTTGCTGGAAACATCCATTGGTTCAGTGAGATATATGATTGGACAGCTGGAGAGAGACAGTACTCGATGAAGAGCTTAGCGAGGTCAGGGTTAGGATTATTCTTGACAAGTCCAATCCCTTCGACCTGCATCCAAGCATAATCAACACCATTGTGATAGAAAGGTGCCGCTACAGTATCAGGTTCAGCGCCAGTGATGTAAGAAGAATATGCTGGGTCGGTTCCATAGCTTACCATCAAGTGCCTTGTTGGGTCTTCATACCATTTACTCCATGCCTCACTCCAACCAGGTTGGACATCGATGTAGTCATTGACATCAATCCACCATTCATCCCAATCTTGGCCTAATAGCTTCTCGGACATAGCAATTTCAGCTAACAAGAAAGAGAGGCCGGGACTACTGAAGTGAGGGTCCTCAGTTACAAGCACACCAGCTAGTTCTGGATCTGCAAGTGCAGACAGAGTCAGATTCTCTAGTTGAGGATGTGTTGTAGTATTGATTGTATTCTTAGAGTATATGAGGGTCACAAGCCCGAAGTCAAATGGCACTACATAATGCTCAGAATCTAGTGTGTTTACAAGTTGAGAATCAATCAGAGAGAGATTGGTAGGAGTATAGGGTTCCAGTACAGTAGCAATGATATCCTCAAGTACAAGTATGTTATCAATACCAATAACAACATCAGCTACGGGATTACTAGACTCTGCTGCAAGTCTTGATACAATCCCACTAGCATCCGTTGGTAAACGTACAATCTCTACATTGACACCATGTGCTCTCTCGAAGGGTCCAAAGACGCGTTGGTCAATTGTATCCGGATCATCACCCCAGACAAGGAAACTGTCATAGGTGTAAACACGAAGAGTAACGTTTGCAGGCGTGTTCACAACAGCAATTGCAGCTACCAAGATGACGATAGTAGTTATTATGACACCGAGTATAAGACGAGGGTTTCTTCGAGTTGGATAGTCTGCCATCCGAATCAGCCAACTTTATATCTTAGTTATACAACTGAGTTATAATAACCTCGATATATAGTCTCCTCAAGGTGAATGAAGTGCGACCCCCTTGCGAACTTGTTCAAAGAGAATTCCTTCCTGCACTAAGAGCACACTTAGCTCTCAATCTAAGTGAACGAGGACTTGCTCAGAGTCAGATTGCAGAGAGCCTTGAGATTACTCAGGCAGCTGTCAGCAAGTATCTTAACAAAAAAACCGATGCATCAGATTCACTTGGCGAGATAGCAGCTCTTTCTGACAGATTAGCATCTATGATTGTGGATGAGAGGACAACAAGCGACCAACTTGTGAAGGCTATTTGCTCTGAGTGTATGCTCCTTCGAATCGGATCGGGAATTTGCCAACTACATCAAGAGAAAATATACTCTCTAAAAGCAGTCAATTGTCAAATTTGTACCGACCTTCTTGGAGGGTCTAATGCGGAATTTCAAACAAGAGCAGAAATACTCAGTGATATGCAGTCTGCACTTCAGTTGATCGAACGTAGTCCATGTTTCGCTTCTTTGATACCCCAAGTTCGAGCTAACCTTGTTGCATGTGACGAAGATGCTAAACGTGTCAATCAAGTAGCAGGAGTACCAGGGCGGATTACAACAATTCAAGGACGGGCCAGAGCTCTTTTAGGTCCTCAATTTGGCGCTTCTCGTCATACTGCCGAACTGCTACTATGGGCAAAAAACACATGTACAAAAACCAGAGCGTGTTTATGTATCAGTGGAAATGAAGACATAGTCACTGGTATTGATGAAAAGAAATGTATGATTGTTAGGTTAAATGTTCCAGCTATTGAGGTCAATGATATAATTCAATCAATAGGCAGTATCCCGAAGAGAAGCAAAACAGGTTTCTTTGGTATTCATGTTCCAGGAGGTATTGGAGTTGAACCAATTCTCTATCTCTTTGGCCCCTCAGCTTTTGCCTTGGTAGAACTTGCAGTTGAACTATGTAATGATGAGTGAGAATACCTCAAATTAGATGTCTTACATATCCTTATTATTTTCCGATAGTGAGGTCGAATCCCCGAGGGTCAACCATGGTCACAATACGTCGAGGTGTCATGAAGGACTGTAAAGACTTACTCACCGTCTATCAAGGAACTCACTGGGCAGATGGCTATACAACTGTTGAACAGGTAAAGGCGGTACACAAACTTCTCGGATTTAAGAAGTGGGGGTGGCTTGTCGCCTCACAAAAGGGGACAGTCATAGGGGAGATAATCTTCAGAGTCGAATCAAATCCGGTTGCAGGAAAATCTGGTGTCATTGAAGACATTGGAGTGGATGTTCGTTATCAGAAACGTCATGGGCATGGTAGGAAGTTGGTTCGGGCAGCAGAGGCCGTTCTTAAACAGAAGAAGGTCACCAGAATATTTGTTACATCACCTCCAGAGGCGTATAATTTCTGGATGAAGGTGAAATATTTCGCAAGAGGTTCTCTTGTACGAATTGAAAAGCCACCTAAAGAAATTCCAGTAAAGAGGACAAAGAAAATCTCAACGGTCATTCTAAGTGATGTCACAAAACTACCGAAGACAATGACATTCTCGCACTATACGAATCCAGGTGCCTTAATTCGAATACTCAGATTGATTCTCAATAAATCACAGCCAGGACGACTCCTAGAGTTTTATCGTGATGATGTCCTTGTTGGAGTGGGTGCAACCGTCCGTAATGAAGACGGTTCAGCAGAATTTGTGGCAGACGCCACAAAGAAGGGAATAGATTACATCGATGTGATAATCTCTAGAACTGCAAAAGCAGCATCCAAAATTGGAGCAAAGTCGGCGTTCAGTATAATTCCCAGCGACCATGAAGCTGCATACATGGATCTGACTAACTGGTCAACTAAACGCTCTCGGGATATTCCCGTGACTAAGCTGCTTTGAATACACTCAGCTTGCTTCAGACTCACCTATCAAAATTGGTATGATCCAATTGGTGAACACAAGTATAGATCCAAGTGTCCAAATGCTTGACAGATTGAAGTGCCAGATAGCCGTTGAGAATGAGTTTACTCCAATGACTATGAATAGGACAGCTATCAGTGCTACGAAGAGTGTATCCACAATGATTACAGGCAATAATGGTTGACCCTTTCGCCAACGGTATATCGGAATAAAGAAGGCAATCCCTGCAAGTAAGGCTAGGCTAATTACTTCCTCAATACGGATAGTTGCAAAACCAAGGTCGCGTTCATACTCATCAACAAGACCCTCGGGGGTTGTGAGTACTATCTTGAGAGTATGTTGATACTTTGAATACACACCTACATCGAAACTGAAT
>JAEOST010000100.1 GCA_016840245.1 Candidatus Thorarchaeota archaeon | reverse complement strand
TACGAAACCGGAATTGGAAGAGGAATGGGCTTCCGGGACTGTAATCAAGACATACTGGGTGTAATTCACTCACTTCCAGGACTCGTTCGCAAACGAATCCTTGAACTAGCAAAAAACCAGTTCCAAGACGGACATGTGTACCATATCTACTTCCCTCTTACTGGAGAGGGTGGTTTTCCTTACTACGCAAAGCCAGAGATGATGTTCTTCAGTGACGACCATCTCTGGCTCAACCTTGGGGTCACTGAGTACCTAAAGGAAACAGGGGACATGGAGATTCTGGATATCGAGATACCCTATGTCGATGGCTCAAGCAGTACACTCTATGAACACCTGAAGAGGACTATCGATTTCACCCTGAGTAAGATGGGAGAACATGGTCTCCCGCTCCTAGGGACCGCGGACTGGAATGACCCAATGAGCATTCCTGGTCCTAATAACGCTGCTGAAAGTGTCTGGACTGCTATGCTCCTATACAAGTCTCTCCGTGAACTTTCTGATCTGTCCAGACACATCAACAGACCGAAGGACGCAGAACACTTCACAGCACTTGCTGATAATATCAATAATCGTGTGAACGATGTAGCATGGGATGGTGATTGGTATATCAGAGCATTTACCGACGCTGGTGAACCACTTGGCAGTTCCAAGAATGATGAGGGTAGAATATTCCTCAACGCGCAGTCTTGGGCAATCTTCAGTGGAATCGCTCCACCTGAGAGAGCTACAAGATGCATGGATTCTGTTAAAAAACTCCTAGATACAGAATACGGTGTTCTGCTCCTTCAACCAGCATTCTCAAGATATACTCCAGAAGTTGGTGATTTAACACATTACGTACCAGGACTCAAAGAGAATGCTTCGATTTGGAGTCATGCCAACTCTTGGGCTATCATTGCAGAGGCTATGATAGGAAATGGTGATCGCGCTTTCGAGTATCACAAGAAGCTTGCACCACCTACAAAGAATGCAATGGCAAAATTGCATCGAGCTGAGCCATACGTATATCCTCAGACAATAGCAGGAAGAGACCACGCTAGTTTCGGTGAAGCTCGCAACTCATGGCTAACAGGAACTGCAGCGTGGATGCTAAACGCAGCCACAAACTGGATCCTTGGCGTCCGACCTCAATACAATGGACTACTCATTGACCCATCAATACCTAAGGATTGGGATAGTTTTACCATTGTTCGTTATTTCAGAAGTGCAACCTACAAGATTACGGTTCAGAATCCAGATCACGTGAATACAGGAGTGAAAACAGTCACCGTAGACGGAAAAGAAGTAGAGAGCAGTCTGATACCAATATTTAATGATAACAAGGAGCATCATGTGACTGTTGTACTTGGATAATTTGAATAGACGTGGAGTCTATGACCTTTCAAAGACTCTTACTGTTTTTCAGTAGATTGTAGTGCGTATTCCATGGCCCAGATAGCTAGCGGTCGGAGGTACATGGAGGCCCTAAAGTTGCCCTGCTCAGTCCATGCCTCAGGAGTTCTGAACCAGTAACCCATGTCCTTATACACAACATTGTAGATTCCCCTTGCAGTATTCATTCCTTGTTCTACGAGACCCTGATAGATCATAAGCGCAGCAATTGCATAAGTAGTCCCAGTCCAGACTTCAGAACTCTGGCTACTAGTAGTATCAACAGTGCCATCGGGACGCATTCCATTCATTGCACCCATCTCACCATTTTGATATCGCATTACGTTGAAGTTGTAAACTGACTGAATGGCCTTCTTTGCATTCTCAGCTGGGACGATTGACGGCAGATTGCAGACATGCATGTACCATTGGCCAGCAAGTTGATCAACCATTATACTATCATGATGCCTTCGTGCACTTGAATCAAAATTATAGTATTGTCCATTCCAAAGCTTCTCCTCGAATGACTTCTTACCTCTCTCAAGTATCGACTCGTATTTCTCAGCAGTATCGTCTTCATCAAGTAGATTCGCCATAGCTATCATGGCCTGAGCTGCTCCAAGATAGAGACTTCCACAATAGGCACTGACTCCCTTCATCCTCCAATTGTCATATGTCTGGTCAGGTAGTCCATCATGTTCTGGAAGACCATCCCTATCTTTGTCAAAGGCATCTAAGTATTCCATCGCCCGTTTTACACCAGGCCAGCAAGCTTTGAGAAAGTCTATGTTGTCTGTAATAATGAAGTTCCGATAGACCTGAAGCACAAGTTTACTATTCAGATCCTTCCAGTTACTTACATCCTCATAACGGTAAGCATTAAGCAAACACCAGGGGT
>JAEOST010000099.1 GCA_016840245.1 Candidatus Thorarchaeota archaeon | reverse complement strand
TTGCTCCAATTGAACTGAAACCATTGCATGACTAGCAGCCTGTCTTATGAGATGAGATAGTTCCTTGTATACACTTGTTGGTGATCCCTGTTTTGTCATGTAATTTGTAGCACCCAAATTGAGGGCTCTGATTGCGACTTCTTCCCTACTCCGACCTGTGAATATAATGAACGGTATACCTGAACCTGATTTCCTGATTTGCTCCAGCAACTGAAGACCGTCAGTTTCGGGCATCATGTAATCGCAAACAATGACGTCTATCTGTTCATTCTCGAGAATTACCAATGCGTTCTTGGCTGATCTTGCATCGATTATCTCTAAATCGGTGTCTTCCCTCTTCAGAAATTCATTCGCCACTGTCAGAAGACGTTCATCATCATCTATCAGGAGTACCCGTATAGTCATCTCTCTTAACTACCCCACATACATAGATACAAGGACCCTGCAAATGGTCTGTATTATGTAACACAGGGCATGAAACTACGGTATTAGTTATTATGTGGATGTCTAGGTGTAAGTCCAAAACCCTCTTAACTCATTTCAAGGTGGAGCTGAGATAATGTATCAGAGGCGAATCAAAATGGGATTCTATGAAGAAGCAGGCGTTGAACCAATCGGTGACATTCCTCGTACTCATTTCACATCTGAGATAACCCCTGAATTAGCAGGTAAGAGTGTAGTCCTTATGGGCTGGGTTCATATCCTCCGCGACAAGGGTAAGATCAAGTTCATAGTCCTACGAGATGAGCACGGAACTGCTCAAGTCACAGTTCCTCAGAAGAAGGTGTCAGAAGATGTCTTCAAAGCCACTGAAAAACTAAAACCTGAAACGGCAATCGCTGTACATGGTGATGTCGTAGAAGCAAAGCAAGTAGAAGCAGGTGCTGAGATTATTCCCACACGAATTCGTATCCTCAACAAGTCCGAGCGCCTACCAATTGATGTAGTAGAGGGTAAAGTTGACATTGATCTTGATACTCGTCTCAATCACCGTATCCTTGACCTGAGAAAGCCCACTATCAATGCAATCTTCAAAATTCAACACTCGCTTGTGCGTCATGCTCGAGCATTCCTTGAACAGCATGACTTTGTGGAGATTCATACTCCGAAAATTGTGGCTGAGGCCACAGAGGGAGGGGCTAATCTGTTTGAAATCAAATACTTTGAGAAGAAAGCATACCTCGCTCAGAGCCCTCAGTTTTACAAGCAACTAATGCTTCTAGCTGGATTTGGACGCGTCTTTGAGATTGCACCAGTTTTTCGAGCAGAGAAACATAACACACGACGTCATGTCAATGAGTACACATCCTTTGACTTTGAGATGGCGTGGATAAGCAGTGTTGAAGATGTGATGAAGATGGAGGAGCAAATGCTGAATTACTCCTTCACTAAGACACTGGAATCCCGAGCACCTGAACTTGAACTTCTGGGTGTTGATTTAGAGATCCCAAAGGCTCCTTTCAAGAGAGTGAAATATGCTGAAGCCATTGATCTTCTGAATGATGCTGGTAAGGATTTACAGATAACAGATGATCTGGATCCTGAAAGCGAGCGACTCCTGGGTGAGATATTTCCAGAGAAGTTTGGTACTGATATGGTCTTCATTACACACTATCCTCTAGAGCTAAGACCCGCATATACGATGCCAAGTCTAACCGATGAGGGAATGACCGAGAGTTTCGACCTGACCTACAAAGGAATGGAAATCACTACAGGAGGACAACGTATCCATCTCTATGACCTTCTTGTTGAGCGATTCAAGGCAAAAGACTTCGATCCCAAAGCGTTCGCATTCTATCTGGATCCATTCAAGTATGGAGCACCCCCTCACGGAGGATTGGGATTGGGAGTTGAGAGGTTAACAATGCAGTTGTTAGGTATTGATAATATTCGAGAAGCAACTTTGCTACCTAGAGACCGTGATAGAATCACTCCATAGTCTATCAAGAGATATAAAGTGACGTAGACCAACTGGGGAATTCACTTGGTCATGTGTTACTTTTTCTGTGGTACAGAACTACGAGTATGAATGAGAGACAGAGCACACCAATCACTGAGGCACCTAAGATAAGAATCTCTGTATCGAGTTGAAATGGTGTTGTTGTACTTGTTTCACTTGTAGATGTAGTGACAGAACCAGATGTCGTGGTAGCAACGCTACTAGTGAGTGACACTGGCTCTGATGAGAAATGCGACCACATATAGTCGTAGATATCCGTGTTGTCAATTATTGAATGATTAACCATACTAGTAATTTCTGGCCCGAAATAGAACAAAGGGACATTCGCAGCAGAATGATAGGTAGTGTTCCAATTCACAGTCACATTCTGAACTCGGTCAATCCTTAAAGTTCGCTTATCCTCCTCAGACAGCACATCCGCTGGAAGAGTTGAGGATAGACTATTGTTGATTATAGTCAAACCTCCTGTTTCATGATCTGCAGTGACAACAAGTGCGCAGTTGTCATGTGATAGTACGAAGTCCAGAGCAACTCTAACTGCCTCATCAAATGCAATTGCATCGAGAGCTGTACCCACTTTGTCATTGGCATGTGCAGCATGATCAATACGACTGCCCTCAACCATCAGGAAGAATCCGTCTGGATCCTGAGAAAGAATCTCAATTGATTTACTCGTCATCTCTGCAATTGAGGGAGTCAGCGTGTAGTTTCGCTCCATTTCATAGTCCATGAATCTATCTGCGAATAAACCCAGAATCTTGCTTGTGTTCGCTTCTAACATATCATTACGGTTTTCCACAATGCTGTATCCCTGACTCTGCATCGTTTCCAACTGACTTGTTGAGAGATACAACGAGCCACCACCTAGTAGAACATCGACTTGTGATTCTTCAACGATTTGTCTAGTAATCTCTGTTACAGAGTTTCGACTAGCAACATGCGCCATGAATGCTGCAGGTGTAGCATGTTGGATGTTACTGGTTGCTACAATTCCTGTTGCCTTATCCAGTTTCTGAACTTGCTCAAGAATGGTCTCAAGGATTGTCCCATTTGGAGTGATAGATAACATCCCATTGTTTGTTTTCGCTCCTGTTGCCATTGCTGTTGCAGCCGCAGCTGAGTCAGTTTCTGCATCATCTGCGCTGTAGGTTTCTACTTCCATTCTATATGGTGCCTGTTCCATTGTCAAGTTTCCAGACTCGCCGAATTCAACAAGTCTTGCCAGTTGAGTATGGGAGAAGCCCATTCCATCTCCGATCATCAGTATCAAACTGAATGGTTCATTGTGCTCTGAGATTGGAACACCTGAAACTGAGTACTGATTCGTGTAGACTCCACCAAACAGGATGAGTGTGAACAGAATTACAAAACCTGTTCTTTTGATATCAACCGACATATAGCACCAGCAGAAGGAGTTTGTAACTTGCCATATAAGATGCCTTATTCGAGCGGCTTCAACGAGGATTTTCTATTTCCAATTCTGGATCAGTCTTGGATCAATGATAATACTCTGTCTTAAAGACCGATTTCCCCCTTTTTTGATAGTACACATCAGAAACGTAATCATACGAAGGGATAGGAACTGAATCACGACAGAACTCAATCGGAACTATATGCTTCAATGGCTACACTTGACCAGCTGAAGAAGATGTATGACGTGGGTGCTGTGGACATCCGCTCATACCAACTAGAATCAGAAGGCCTCATAGCTGAGGTTCGTTTACACATTGATGAACTCCGACGAGTTGGTCTTGATGTTGTCCGGCTCCTTGAGTATGAACGAGCCTATGAACGATTCCCCGATGCGTTTCATCTCCTAAATCTACAGGCACAACAATCTACACCCTCACATCAAGGTATGACCCAGGAGGAATACTACGACTACATTGGTCTGGCAATCTTGGATGTTGCCACTGCGAATTCGTCTAAGGGTCTCATGGGTCTTGCTGAGCTCATTGTTGAGGTTGTACGAAGACTTCCTGAAATGAAGTCTGTCAGCTACAACGACGTTATTGAAGCTGTCAACATGGTAGCAAAACATGGGCTTATTCCAGGAATTAGGACTCTAAGGGGTGGTGTAAAAGTAGTTGAACTAAGACCTCTTGAATTGAGGCGTGACCAATCTGATGTCATCAATCTGGCTGCATCTAAAGGATTTGCGACTGTGGAGGAGATAATGATCGAACTCAAGTGGTCCGAAGACCATGCACGTCAGGTCTTGACAAGTCTTGTAGAAGCAGGAATGGCTGTTGCCGACATGCGCTTCTCAACCGGTGGTCGTTATTGGTTCCCTGGTCTCCGTTCTCGGGACTCAGGTGCCCCTTCACATCCTCCGCCATGATACTATATCTTCAGTATAATAGCACCCTTTTTCTTATCCACCCACTCAGCATGACCACGGTCAACAAGCAATTCTAGGACTGAGTGAATCTCATCTTCTGGTAGTTTGGAGAAACTCTCACGAGCACTTTGAATTATCAGTGATTTCACATCAATTCGAACTGCTCCACGTTCTAGGGCCCATTGGTAGAGAACATCTGCCCATTCTTCCAAGAACCGCCAATAGACCCGAAGTCGACGTTTCTTTCCCTCAAGCCACTTCCCAACATCTTTGTCGACTATCTTTTCTCCAATCAATCTGAATGCATCAATCTTGGAGTGCAGCTCATTGAATGGCGGTTCTCCAACGAATAACGAGAATGACATAACGTGGATGTCCTTCTCTCTGCACCAGACAATCATGAAGTCTGACCATTCTTCTGCCCACATTTCTCGATCTTCTTCTCTTATTGGAATGTGATACATCCATTCCGTTTGACTTGAGTCTCCCCAGTTTGGTAGGAGGACCTCTGGAATGGTTTGAGCTGGCTCAATTGTCGTGATTGATTGGATTTCGCTCTCTATCTGGGTTCTCTCAATCACCGAAGGTTTCGAATCCTCTGTAGTAGGTTCTACATCTATTTCAGCTTCTGACTCAGATTCAGCCTCTATATTCTCTTCCTGAATTTTGGTGTCAACTGACGGAGTGGATTTTTCCTTTCTTCTAATCCGCTCTTTTTCAGCCACTACCTAGGAACCCTCCGCCCAATCGATGTATTTCTTCACATCCTCAGGTGATGTGGCTGGTCTGATGTTATC
>JAEOST010000098.1 GCA_016840245.1 Candidatus Thorarchaeota archaeon | reverse complement strand
TTATTCGTCAGAGGAAGTAGACTACATCACACTGAACATGCTAGCCAGAACAGTAGACTGAAGGGTCTTCAGAAATCTGAAGAATGCCTGGTCGAGAATTATCTGGAGGCCCTTGGCACCAACACAGACTCTCGCAGAACTAGGCCATTGTCTGTATCATAAGTCCGACCAGTATATTTCAACTCACTATACTCTCCTAAGACCAGAACTCTGAGTGGATGCTTTCCCTCATTGACAACCATTTCGAATAACCGCCTCATCACAGATTCTGTTTCAGTCCGAATCTCCGGGTCGCTTATAGCCAGGATTACATTCTCAGGCGGCTCAGCATCCTTGTTCTTCATGATGTAAACAAAAAGTCCTATCAACATAATTGCGGCAACGATGCCCAATGGTAGCATGATATAGAGTGCCAACATTGCATCAATCAATGCCATACGCCTCAGTATATCGACAACAAAGATTGCAACTACAAAAATGGTTGTTCCAAAGAAGGCGAATCGTAGAAAGAGCTTCTGTGCGAATCCGAATTCTTGTGACAGCTTCTGAGTGACCTTTTCAAACCAATTCTTGCCAATCTCCGTATCTAGTTTGTTGAGGACTTTAAGCATGACGGACAATACTAGACCAGTAAAACGCGTATACTCCTCAGGTTTCCCGGGGTCTGTGATTTTTCCCACATCTGCCTTCCCCTCTCTAATCATATCTAGGAATGCAATGGTCAAGGATAGCTCAGACCTTGGAATCCCCCTTACCCTGAATTCCTCACCTTTACCGACTGATCTCACACTCAATGTAATTCCAATCAGAAATCCTGCAATAGTTGGAATCAGGATAAGGCCAAAGAACAATGGAGCAGTGAATGTGACTTCAGCTGTGATTGCTATCATAAGACTCGCTATCCCTAGAATACCCCCTATGATGACTGGGACGAAGAAGTAGAGGAAGATGATGCGAGGTGAGCTTTCCTCGGTGTAAACTCTGGGTTCTCCAGCCTCAACAAGGCTCATGAATTCTTCAGTGGTGGCGATGTGTTCGTCCAATTCAATTAGACTACTGTTTGTTCTCTTATATATAAATGCAAAACGCTTCTTGTAACGATTGGTTTATGGTCGAACTAGTAGTACTATAACTCGATGTTCCTACTCGTTTAGAGGACTCCTTAGGAATCTGAAGAACGCCCTGAGCTGTCTTGGTCGTACCAGAAGTGCTGAAACTCTACTCATGTATTCCCAGAAAACGATTTCAATGACCACAACGATTCTATTCACTGAACCAAGTATCTCACATGCTATGACGATGCAAAGACTCTTCTTCTAGTACTCCAATACTCACTGTTTGAAATAGGGAGGGGCGCCTCCAATATGAAGCCACTAGGGACAATAACCCGATACTTCCGGTTTGTGAATGATGTCACGTGATATGATGAGTAACATCACGGTTGCTGGTACAGTTAAAAAGATGATTTAGTAATATCTAGCAAATTGACAGGATTTTCTACGGTAAATCCAAGTTGATAGGTAAGAAATCCATATATACCACAGGACTCTTTCTTCTATTCACTTATTCGAGTTGTGTGCAGTTGTACTTGGAAGGAGGATTGCAAATGAAGAAATCAATAGCAGTATTTCTATTGCTGGGTATATCAGTGCTTGTTACTGTCCCGCAGATTGTGACTTTAGAGCACCCAACACTTGTGAAACACGATAGTAGGAAGGTGTTTACGCAGAGCTACACGCCTCATGATTCAATTGAAATCAATGGGGATCAAGACCTTATTGCTCAATCATGGCCTGGAAGTGGAAATGAAACAGATCCATATGTGATTAAAGGATTCAATATCACCTCTGATTCCGACTGCATTACAGTGATGCACATCTCAAAGCATCTCATTATCTCTGATTGTCTTATATCCGCAGATGATATCGGTGTGTCCATTCAAAACGCTTCATTTGTGACACTAATCAACAACACAATCCAAAATTGTTATGTTGGCATCGAAATCCTAACATCATTTGACTGGCAAAATATTACAGCCCCCAACTATGCTATAGTCAATAATAACACGCTGATAGCCAATGAGGCCGCTTTGTTTCTCAAGTCTAGTTTACAATCAGGTCAACTTGAAGTCTCAGTTTACAACAACTCGAT
>JAEOST010000097.1 GCA_016840245.1 Candidatus Thorarchaeota archaeon | reverse complement strand
GATTTCATCTCCAGTGAGACTGATGTCATCCTTATCTGGCTTGAAGATACCGACCTCTTCTCCAATGGCTTTTGCAGTGAATTCGTTATCACCAGTTATCATTATGACCTCGATACCAGCTCGTTCAGCCTTTGAGATGTAGTCTCTAACACCTTCTCTTGGAGGGTCATTGATTCCTGCGAGACCAATGAATTCCATTTCAGTCAGATCCTCTTCAGCAATCAGAAGATGGTCTTTAGGGACATGTTTGATTGCACATGAGAGTACACGCATTCCCTGAGAGGCGAACTCACTCATAATTTCCTCAGTCCCCGATGGTTCTGCAAGGAATGCATCTATGACCTCGGGAGCACCCTTTACTATGAGAAGGTTCGAATCCTCCTTTCTCAAAGAGGGGTTGTCCTGTTGGACAACCGGACTGGGTCTATTGAGAGTTGCCATGTATTTGCGGTCACTACTGAAAGGAATCTCAGAAACTCGGGACCAAGCTTCCTCTAGAACATACTTGTGAAGTCCAACTTTTTCCAATGCTACTAATAATGCCGCCTCTGTTGGTGATCCACGTATTTTCCAGATTCGATCCTCCCCCGTACACTTCCTTATGGGATCCTCCTCACCTAGACACTCTGTGTATAGGTCTGAATCATTGCAAAGTGCAAGGTATGACAGTAACTTCTCAAGATTGGGAAATTTCTGAAGAGTCTCACGTGTGATTCTCACGCCTCCAACTTCATCGAAATCGATATCTTCGTGAAGATGATCCGAACGCAGGCATGTGTCTGGACCACAGCCCTCGAGGAAGATGCCTCCACTTTCTGCATCAAAGCCCACACCACTCACCTCAAAGAAGTGATTGGGTGTAAATATCCTTCTCACCATCATCTGGTTTCTCGTGAGAGTTCCTGTCTTATCGGAACAAATCACATTTACGAGCCCAAGAGTCTCTACAACATTGAGGTTTCGAACTATGACATTCTTTTTCGACAGGCGATAAACTCCTACTGAGAGCACAATTGTAATCACAGCAATGAGGCCTTCGGGAATGGCTGATACTAATGAAGAAAGTGCAAACAAAATGAGTTCCACGGTTTCTATCTGACGATAAGTGCCCAAGAGAATTGTGAGAATCAGAAAAGCAAATGCTAATCCTATGAAGAACAGACTTAGACGCTTCAAACGAATCTCGATTGAGGTTTCTTTCTTCTTTACACGTTGAAGTTCCTTATTGATTTCTCCTAATGAAGTCTGGTCTCCAATCTTTTCAACCAATACTCGTGCTCGTCCTTGAGTGACATAAGAACCTGCAAACACCTGGTTTGATTTTTCATAGTAGTGGGGTTCTTCTATCAGGCACACGACATCCTTCGTTACTGGGACACTTTCACCTGTCAATAGACTTTCATCAACATGGAGGTTCCTCTCAAAAATCACTCTGGCATCTGCTGGGACTCTTTCACCAGAACGCAACAATAGAAGGTCTCCTGGCACAATTCCTGAAGACGGGATTTCCTGCTCTTCCCCATTTCTAATGACGATTGACTTCTCTTCTATGAGTTTCTTGACAGACTCAATAGTCTTCTCTGCTCTCCACTCCTGCGCAAAGCCAATTATCGAGTTGATGATCAAAATGATTGCTATTACGATTGTATCTTCAACATGATTTCCGATCCAAGAAACCACAGCGGCTAGAATCAGGACGTACACAAGTGGCGATTTGAACTGACGAAGATACATTATGAGGGGATTGGCACCAACCTCCAGTGTGAGCCTGTTTTCTCCAAACTCCTGTCTTTTTGCAAGGACCTCGTCATTACTGAGACCCTCAGGGTTATTACCAAGACTTAGCAGACAGTCATTGTAGTCTACAAATTCCTCTGTTGACCTAGTCGTTTCTTTTGACATCGACACTCTCTCGACCTGACAACTTCTCACTGGGATTTAAGAAATACGATATAGCTAGGTTGAATCAGAATCAGTCTACATGTCCTGTTCCTGCATTCTTATTCTGTTCGCTACTTCTTCAATCTCGGCTTCCAATTCACTCTTGAGATCTTGAAATGTGCCCTCAGAGATTCTACCAGACTCGAATTGCTTCTCATAGAATTCGAGTTTAGTCTTGTAGATCTCCTCTCTAAATCCTAGTTCTTGCACCCTGGCCCTTCTCTCAGAAACAACTCTTCTGAGTTCATCCTCAAGTGTGAAGATTTCTTCCTCCAATTCAGCCTTGAGTCTAGTATACATGGAGGTGTCAATCTTTCCTTCAGTGTATTGGTCAACTAGATGAAGAAGAGCCTGTCTTGTAGCATCTCGATGTACTGTGATTTCTTGCGCACGATCTTGTTTTTCCGTGAGCCCAAGAAGATTGGCTAAGAATGATGTAGACAGTCCCTGAACCACCAGACTCACTAATAATACAATGAAAACAATTGCATAAATTGTAGGCACGACAGTAGATATTGTAGTCACAAAACTTGCTTCTGAGGAGTAATGAATGATCACAGTCACAGAAATTGCCGCAAGTGCCGCACTAGCAACTCCCTTTATTCCCGCCCAACTAAGGAAGAATCGCTCCTTGAAACCCATCGTTCTATAACCTGCAGTCACGATTAAAACAGAAATGGGTCTAGCTACCAATATTACCAACACAGCAGTTAACAGACAAAGTGTGATTATGACTGGATTTGCAATAATGAAGGCCAT
>JAEOST010000096.1 GCA_016840245.1 Candidatus Thorarchaeota archaeon | reverse complement strand
GGATGGCATTACGAATACAATTCAAGCACCGATTCTTGGAATTGGGAGTATGGTGAATATTGGGACTGGGAGTGGATGGAAGTTGAAGACTGGCATTGGGAATGGTCGTACTTCAACCAGATTACCCAAGAATGGACTCAAGAATGGTATGGCGAACGAAGTGCTGAATCTGAAATACCATCTGATTTCTGCACGATATCTGATTTCTCTTGGTGGCTTGATGCTGGTGATCTTTTCGCCAGTTTCCTAGTCAATATGACTGACACCATTGCAGAAACAGATTATAATTGGGAATTTGCTTTCACTACAAATGATTGGTTTGTAGACACCTCCAGTACTTATGGAGAACATGAGATGGAATCTTGGGATACGGAGTGGGTTTATTCATTTGAAGATCCAAATGATTCCACTAATGATATCTTTATGGACCCCATCAATTATCAACTTGCATTTGAGAATGATACACTTTGCGCAAACGAGGGTGTAGATTACCTCAAGGGCGAAGAAAGACCGTACATCATAATAAATGGAGAAATCCTTCCAATAAATGTCAGAGAAACCTATGACCCATCAAGTGGAGACACATACAAAGACATTTTCTTCCATGACTATTGGGATCCAGCTACTGACCAACACTACTACTATTATGAATTGGTTAATGATACGAGAATAAGTGTTGGATACACAGAGTCAATCTACATCTATAACGTGACTCTCAACAATGGAGCGAATTTCCTAACAGCTCAGGAATATGAATATGGTTGGTATCTGGAAGGAACATATTACTACAGTTGGTTTGATCTAGACGGAACTTTGTATCAAGGTGATAGCATCCTATATGAAGCTGCGAGTGTGGTATTCCACGACCAGGTTGAACATGAGAGTTACGAATCACATTATTTCATTCTCTATGGTGTAGGAAATCAACTAGACCTCGCAATGGATTGGAGATGGGATAGTATAACTCAGAGCTACTACATGACTGACGCAGATGGATTTCTATATCAAGTCGTATGGAATGACGTTGATTACATATATGAGGCATATATCGATGGTTCCTGGCAACAAGTATCATATCCGATACATTACTACGTAGAGGAATATGATAGTTCTGATGCACGGCTTGTAACATGGGATACACAGAAATTCTGGTTCCATGATATAGACGGTGTTGAATATGAGATGCCCTATCCTGGTGCTAATGCACAGTATTGGCACCATCTAGGGGAAACTGATAGTCAAGGTGGAAAAGTTCCTTCAGTCAAATCTTTTGTATACCAAGGAGAAGCTTACCCTGTTCACGGTGAATCTTCATACTGGTCTTATGTTGAAGGTGTTAATTATACGCTTTACATGTATGATCTACAATATTCTCAGGCAAATGATACAGAAATATGGAACCCAACAATTCCATACTATACTGTTGCTGCAGGAACCTTCAATGATTCGCTAGCATTCAATCTTGTTGACATAATTCATACTGAATCAACGTCTGCATATTGGGATTGGGTCCATGAAGAATACTACATCCCATTAGCTAACGGGACTATTTGGCTTGTGAATGATTCAATTAAAGTTCACATAATCTATGAATACGAATACGATGGCAAGACATTCTATTCTTCGCAAGATCGTCCTTGGTCATATGATGTTGATGAGTACACGTGGATCTATTTCTATGAAGCCATCAACGGCACTTGGATAAACATGACATCCTACGAGATACTCTCTCGACAGGATTCATTCAGAGTGGAAGTGTATGACAACGGAACTGATGATGTCTTCGACTTCATGAGTGATACATACTTCTTCGATTATGATGGATATTACGAATATGTCTACAAAGTTCTCAACGCATCATATTCCGGAGACACACTATACATTCCATACTCTTCATCAGAGTACGGATTCCATGATGTTTACCAGTTTGATTATCATGGTACACTCGTGAATGCTACAGCCTCCTTGGATAATATCCTCAGACTGCGAGATACTTGGGGTTATGCTTTCGTATACGGTCCTCAACCTATCGATAGTGTTGTAGAGAAGAATTTCTACAATCTTGTCATAGGAACCCCAACCTGGGGAATGTGGGGTGTCAAAAGTTGGGATGTGAATCCTGACAATGGAGCTCTTGATCTTGATGGAGATCTTGAAACAATTGATGACCAGTACTATGTCTTAGAGGTGTACACATCTACAGAATATTGGAACCACACATGGGATATGATGTGGGTCGATGTGTTCTGGGATCCGAACAGAACCATCTGGGGTGATGCCATGTATCTCGATTCCTGGATGGGGTTGAACACCTTCACCTGGAGCTTTGATTGGGAGCGTAACTACTACTGGTACCGTGCTGATACACTCGACGTTCTTTCAGCTACAGAATTGGAGGACGAAGTCTTCAATGTGGTTTTGACGGCAGATGATGAATCTAGACCCGGATATTGGGACGTTGCGTGGATGGCGCAGAACATGACCTATGCAGATTATCTGGCTGAAGCAGAAGAGAACGGTTGGGACTGGGTAGAATCCAATGAGGAATCTTGGACCTGGATTAGTTTCGGGATGTCACAGGATTATGGACTCAGTTATAGAGACCCGCCTTTTGTTCATTGGCTGAGAGTAAGAATGCATTACGAGTTCAGTGGTTTATTGATTTGGGAGGATAGTAATACCAATGATGAGATGGATGTTAATCCGTTAAGCCCCGGCTCGGGTGAGTTAACACACTATTTCATGCCGGACTCTGTTGAGAGTATGGACTTTGTAACTCCTGGGTTGGCCTATGGGGATCCGAGTGCCTCAGGATATATGCGAGTAAACATGGACGATCCTGTAACCTGGGGTGTTACTTTCTATGATATCAACGGGACAGCATTTCCGTATAACGAATATGGATACTGGGGTTGGTATGAACGAATAATGTACGGAAGTGATTTGAGAAACTTTGATGAACGGCCAACTGACGTTTCAATCGATGAAGTTTCATTTCTAGTGCATTTCGAAGGTCAGCAAAATGCAACAGTTGGTGCTCTGAATAACTATGTTGACATCAAGGTTGACAATTATATTGGCAACTGGGATGTTGATATGTTTGGAGGTCGTGATAATCTTGAGAACCGCTCATTAGCATTGAATTACTTTGCTGATGTAACCATGTTTGATTTCTCAATCAAAGCTGGCGGATCTCTAGCGAAAGCTGATAAAACCACAAGTTCAGATGCTTTCTCATTCGAATCTGAAGGAACTCAGTTCGCTGAGATGATAATGGGTGGTGTCACATATGACTGGAGCAAGAACACTACTGCTCCATATAATGTTCTTAGTCACACGACGCCCATTAGCACATTCATGACAGCATTTGAATCTGGGCATGGCAAGAATGCTATGGCTTGGAACTTCACTGAAACAATGTTCTATGTTACAATAGGATTCCCTGAATGGGATGGATACAGCGTCTTTCAGGACCCTGTTTTTGTTTCATATACATCCAGTCGTGGCACTAACGCAGTGACCTTTGGTACAATGGCAATTGAATCTGGATCTCCAGTTGAAGGTGAAGTCACAACTATAGGAGTTGACATCTCTTCACAGGCTGATATCGAATCAGTTTCGCTGCAGTACAGCACTGACCAACTAACTTGGAATTCTGTTGAGATGTCAGAAACCACAACCAGTCACTGGACCGGGGATATTCCGTCTCATTCAGCGGGAACAACTGTCTACTACAAGGTTGTTGTGCATTCTGCTGAAGGTTTTGATTCCGAAACTGCAGTGCAATCTTTTGTCGTTGGTTCAGGAGATGTAACGACAACAACAACTACTACAACCACTACAGGAACTCCT
>JAEOST010000095.1 GCA_016840245.1 Candidatus Thorarchaeota archaeon | reverse complement strand
GGGAGGTGTTCAGGGAACGTGATATCCGCGAAATCTCGGTGGGTTTAGGAGGAGTAATCGCACTAAGCGATATCATGCTTGTAAATGAAGACACAATTGTTGAATTTCAAGAACAGTCTAAGAAACTAGTGAAGAGGCTTACTTGAGATGGAACTTCTCATCATATGTCCAGTAAATCCCACAGAAGATATCAATAAAGTCGAAAAGGCTCTTGAGAATCTCCTAGGCAGGTCTGACTTCACAACCACTGACAATCTGATCGAGATTTCTGCATCGTATACTAATCGAGATACAATCAATCTCGTTCGCCAGACCATCCACGAAACAAGGGTTATTGATGCTGCTCGAAAACGAATACGATTGAACTGGAATGGCACATCAACAAAAATCCACTTTGACAAACAAGCTGCTTATACTAAGAAACTACGTATTTTGGATGACAATCAGGAATTACCACCATTAGGTAGTATCGAAATTGTCCTATCTTTTAGCTCAGAGCAAGAATATGAGGAGTTTGTCAACTGGTTCACTCCTCCAACAAAAGGTGGGAAAATAGTCAACCACTAAATCCCAAGCGTGAGTAATTCCCTAACCAATCCACTATGAACTCTAATCTGAAGAACCTGATTAACAACGAGTCCCATTCTCTCGGCAACATCTTGAATGTTCATTTCACTGCTTCCACAGATGCATATACTCTCTTTTCGACCACTAAGAATCGAATCTGCTCTTCCAAAAAGAGACTCAACAAGTTCAATTGCATGAGCACCTCTAGTTGAACTCGCTCTTCCGTAGGGTGGATCGGTTACTATACAATCACATTCATGAATCGGCAAACTTCTGATGTCTCCCTGTATGACACTGTAATCCCCACCCGTAGAAGCAAGATTTTCCTTACTTCCTGCTAATAATCGCCAATTCAAGTCGACACCAATTGTTCTTGCACCAATAAACGAGGCCTCACATAGAATACCGCCGCCTCCACAAAATGGATCAAGCATGATTTCACCTGGCATGACTCCCGCAAGATTACACATCACTCTGGCTAGAGTAGCATTCATCATACTAGGATGGAAGAACGGTTTTTGTCCCGGTTCCCTATCTCTCAACATAGGTCGTAGCTTTGAGCCAGTCGATTTGCAAACTCGTATCTTCTTCTGAGTAAACATAACGAGGATACGTACTTGAGGGTTCTCAAGATCTACTTTTGCCCCAACAACCTGTTTGATACGTGCACCTAGACTGATCTCAAAATCTAATCTTTCCTTGACCGATGATATCCCATTCTCTGATATGGTTCTCACAGAGAATGTGTCCTCTGGTTTGATAGCACTCATCAGTATGTCATCAGACAAGTTTCCAAGTGAATCTCGTTGTGCATCACTCTCGGAGAGCACAATCCCGGCTTCTTTGACCAAGGCCGCACGCTCAAGGAAAAAAGTGACTGGATTCTTTTGGGAGTCTATAAGACCCAAACGACCATCCCAATGAATTCTCCCATTAAATCCTAATAGAAGCGCTATTGTATCAGCCTCTGCTCTAGCAACACTGATGTGCTCACCAGATAAATAGATAAAATATTTGGTCAAACAACCATCACTCGTATAGATTATCGCCACCGGCAAAGATACGCTGCATTTCTCCATATAACAAATCGATTCCAGTCATCTCCTTTGCTGAAACTGGTATATTACCTGTGGCGGTGTCCAGAGATTCAAGCATCTGCATAATGGATTGTGCGTACTCCCTCCGTAATCCCTCTGCAGAGGATTCAAGAGCCTCCTCAAGTAGGTAGAACTCTGAGCCCCATTCCACAATCTTGTCTACTTCCTCATTGGTGAGAATATCTGGCTTGCTTAGGACATTCAACTGTGGAAGACCAAATCGAATACTGATTGAGATTCCTAGAAGAGCTGACGAGAGATATCCTGTTGGAGTTCTAGCTATATTGGAATCAAGCAAGTACAGAGAGAGCGCCGGATCATCACCTCTGAGACCAGACACCATCATGGGTCCTGAGTTCCGATATGCAAAAAGCTCCATCTGCCCTGGACAGTCTACAAGCACATAGTCTCGATCAGTATCGATAATCTCATCTCTTATATCATTGACACTACTAACTGCCATGTCCAATGAAGCAACAAGAGCACCATTTGGACCCAACCCAAACGAACTCATCACTTCTCCATAGTCCACATATTCTCGAATATCAACGTCACTTGTGTATGGTGGGGAGTCCACACCAGGATCGAGATTGACAACAGTCATGCTCAAATCAGAACCTACAAACCATTTCTCCAGCGATGCAGTGAGTAAGGATTTTCCTGAACCTGCTGTGCCAACTATGAATATGAAAAACATCTCTAGTCCCAGCATGAAGTACAAAAACAACCTCTTTGAGTTCTTCGGTATAATCCCTAATCACTGAAAACCTATTTCTCTAAATGTCGACAATCAACGGATTTCAAATCGGCATCTACGCAACTCTTATAGCGATTCTAAAGGGCAGAGAGATTATGGACAATAGTGAGGCTCTCCGCAGACTAGCGGAAGCAATGGCTGGTGAGATATGCCTCGCAGAAAATAACCCTGGTGCTGTTATGCGGCGGTGGCGTGAAAGATTTCACATCTCGCAAAAAAATCTCGCCAAATATCTCAACGTTTCGCCTTCAGTCATAA
The DNA here is from genome assembly GCA_016840245.1 of Candidatus Thorarchaeota archaeon. The sequence continues at coordinate 195 of JAEOST010000095.1, read as the reverse complement.
GTGACTATGAGAGTGGAAGAAGAAAATCACCTCGAGTTGAAACTATCAAGCGTTTTGTCGAAGGATTGATCAATATGGACGCTTCTGATGGCGGAAGGGTGGCTATGGCACTGGAGAAACTAATCACCCCTGAGATCTCCTCTGATGCTATCCTTGATAGTCGTGAGTTTGGAGTTCCAATACCCTCACTGCTGC